>NZ_JBFUBY010000041.1:0-24565 GCF_056405515.1 Polaromonas sp. P1_G2 | reverse complement strand
GGTCAACTACGGGCGCGCCAACAAGCTCAAACCGGCCGAGATCCCCTTCGACGTCGTCAAGCAGCTGTATGCCGAAGCGGTGAAGGCCTTTGATTTTCCGCGGGCGGAATTTCCGCTGGCGCAGGAGCGCTTCCGCACCTCGCTGACCGCGCAGAACATGCTGGCCTCCAGCAAAGGCCTGGGCGGCCCGCAGCGCGCGGAGACCGTGAGGATGCTGGCGGCCGAGAAGAAGCGGCTGGACCAGGACACGGCCTGGCTCAAGGCGCAGCAGGACAAACTCGCGCGCGCCCAGGACACCCTGGACCGCACTTTTTCCAGGCTGGGCCAGTGAGCGGGAAGGGCGCGGTAGTCGGGATGGGCGGCAGCGGCGATACTGGCGCTGCCGGGCAGCCCGCCGGATTTCCGCGACAGGGGCGCACCATGACCGACGACATCTTTTCGCTCGAGAATTTTGAATACCTGTGCTACTCGCGGCAGCAGGAGCCGGCCGCACGCGAACTGGTCAAGCTGCTGCTGCTCATCGACAGGAATTACGGCAACCTCGACGGAAATTTCGCGCTCAGCCTGTCGGCGGCCATAGGCGCGCAGGAGCGCGACGCGCACGGCCTGACCCGCCTCACCAGCGCCATCTCGGCCCTGTTTTCCGACCCGAGCTTTCACGTCTCCCCCGGTGGCTTCGGCCAGCTCATCAACTTCCAGCGCTGGCTGTCGGCGCTGTTCGCCGCCAGTGCCTTTGTGCATTGCGACCACATCCTGAGGTCGCTCAACTTCCTGGGCTCCGCTTCGCCGGAGTTTCACGTGAGCGAGCGGGACCTCGTGAAGTTCTGCATCCTGTATTCGCCCGAATCGGAAATCCCGCTGGACGTGGAATTGCTGTGGCGGCAGAACAAAAATCTGGCCGCCGCGCTGTTCACGGCCCTGCTGTCGCCGCGCTTCCTCGGTTCGCCCGCCGCGCATTCCAAGCGCGAGGCGCTGCTGGCCTGGCTGCCCGCCCACCTCGAGGAAATCGAAAGCCTGGACATCCTGCCGGTGGGCATCCTGCACGACGTTTACATGCACTGCAGCTACGCCGACCTGCCGGCGCGCCACGAGATCAAGCGGCCCATCAACCGCCTGGTCCGCAAGAAGCTCGAAGCGCTGGGCCTGGAGCGCGTTGCGCCCGCGCTCGCCATGCAGAGTGTGGACAAGCCCATCATGCTGGTGCTGCTCGAGTGGTTCTCGGGCGGGCATTCGATTTACCGCACGCACTCGAGGAGCCTGGCGGCCGCGCGCCGGCATTTCCGCCTGGTGGCCATTGCCTACCCCGGCAACATCGACGAACTGGGCCGGGCGGTGTTTGACGAGGTGATTGATTTCGCCGCGCCCAACGACATGATCGCCTGCCTGCGCCAGCTGCACGCGCTGGCCGGCGCCCTCAGGCCCGCCGTGTTTTACATGCCCAGCGTCGGCATGTTTCCCATCACCATGTTCGCGGCCAACCAGCGCCTGGCGCCCCTGCAGGTGGCCGCGCTGGGCCATCCCGCCACTACGCATTCCGACCGCATCGACTACATCAGCGTGGAAGACGATTTTGTCGGTGATCCCGCCTGCTTCAGCGAAACCCTGCTGCGCCTGCCGAAAGACGGGCAGCCCTACCGCCCRTCCGCCATCGAAGTCTCGCTGGGGCGGCCGCAGCGGCAGGATTTGCCGGTGGTCAACATCGCCGTGGCTGCGACCACCATGAAGCTCAACCCGAAGTTCTTGCTGGCCTGCCAGAAGATACGCGCGGGCGCGCGCAAGCAGGTCCGCTTTCATTTCCTGATCGGGCAGGCGACCGGGCTGATCTATCCGCAGGTCCGCAGGTTGATACGCCGCTACCTGCCGGACGCCGAGATTTACGCGCACCAGCCTTATCCGGATTACCTGGCTATCTTCAGCCGCTGCGACATGTTCCTGAGCCCTTTTCCTTTCGGCAACACCAACGGCATCACCGACGCGGTGACGGTCGGCCTGCCCGGTGTGTGCAAGACCGGGCCCGAGGTGTTCGAACACATCGACGAAGCCCTGTTCCGGCGCCTGGGCTTGCCGGACTGGAGCATTGCCGCCAGCGTGGAGGATTACATCGCGGCCGCCATCCGCATGGCCGACGGCTACGCGGAACGGGCTGAGCTCTACCGGCGGCTTGAGCGGCCTGAATGCCWGAACACCTTGTTCGAAGGCCGCGCCGACTGCCTCGGCGATCGCCTGTATCAGATCTGGTCGGCGATGGGCGAGGAGGCAGCCTTGCCCGTCAGGGCCTGATGCATGGCCTGGCGGTCCAGCGCTTTTTCCCAGGCGCACACGGCGATGCAGCCCACGCAATTGCCGATCACATTGGTGAGCGAGCGGCACTTCATCAGCCGCTCTATGCCTAGCAGCAGGACAATGCCGGCCACCGGAATGAAGTTCAGGCTGGCCAGCGTCGCGGTCAGGGCCACGAAAGCGGAACCGGCGATGCTGGTGGCGCTCTTGGACGTCAGCATCGCGATGCCCAGCAAGGACAGCAGCGGCCAGAATCCCAGCTCGACGTGCGATATCTGCGCGAGGAAGACCGCCGCCATGGCGATGTAGATGTTGCTGCCGTTCAGGTTGAAGCTGTAGCCGGTCGGCAGCATCAGGCGCACCACCGGTTTTGCGCAGCCCATTTTTTCCAGTTTCCCGACCAAGCCCGGCAAGGCGGCAATCGATGAACTGGTGAAGAAGACCAGCAGCAGCTCGTCCTTCACATAGGCGATCAGGCGGAAGATGTTGCAGCCGGCGGCGCGCGCGACCGWGCCCAGCACGAGGCAGACGAACAGGATGCTGACGAGGTAGATCGCCGCGACAAAATGCAGCAGCGGCAGCATGGAGGAGATGCCGTAGCGGCCTATCATGAAGGCCATGGCGCCGAAGGCCGCCAGCGGCGCCAGCTTCAGGACCATGCCGACCATGCCTTGCAGCACCTGCTGCACCGACTCTATGAGTTCCAGCAGCCCGCGGCCGCGTTCGCCCACGCGCCCCAGCGCGATGCCCGAGAGCAGTGCCAGCAGCAGGATCTGCAGGCTGTTGCCGCTGGTGAAGGCGCCGGTAAATGTCGAAGGAATGATGTCGAGCAAAAATCCGGTCTTGCTGTCCGCGGCGGCCGTCGCGGCAGCGGCCGTCGCGGGATCGGAAAAAATCGGTGCGAAACCCTTGCCGGGCGCCAGCAGCGTGGCGCCCAGGATGCCTGTCGCCAGCGAGATCACGGTCATGGTCTCGTAGTAGACGATGGCCTTGACACCCACCTGCGTGGCCTGCAGCCGGTTTCGCATGCCGGCGATGCCGGACACCACCAGGCAAAAAATCAGCAAGCCGATCAGCATGCCGACCAGGCGCAGAAAGCCGTCGCTAAAGGGCTTCATCTGCGTGCCGGCTGACGGGAAAAAGTGCCCCAGCAGCATGCCGGCGGCAAAAGCGAGGGCCATCTGCGCAATGGGATGGCGAAGCGTTCTTCTGGTTCTGGTCATCGATGGCCCAGTCTACGGGCGATCCTGCCGCCGCGGCCCAGGCGCCGCGCCATACGGTGGGTTTTCGAGGATGGACGGCGCGTGCAAAGACGCCAAGGTGTCACCCGGCGCCGTGGGTATATGCATAAACTCTGGAGACACGACTTTCGATACCTGGGACAGGTTCTTTAAAGATAGGCCGACCTCATGGAACTGAGACACCTGCGCTACTTCCTGATGGTTGCCGAGGAACAGCATTTCACGCGCGCCGCCGAGCGGCTGAACATGCAACAGCCGCCCCTGAGCGGGCGCGGCACGCGCCGCGCGCGCCGCGCAGGGCTTTGAAGGCACGCTGGCCATAGGCTTTACCAGCTCGGCCGCGGCCCATCCCTTGATTCCCGGCATCATCCGGGCTTACCGCAGCGCCTATCCCGATGTGCACCTGGACCTCAGGGAAGCCAATGCGGCCGAGCTGACCGAGGGCATAGACAGGGGCAAGGTCAATGTCGCGATGCTGCGCACGCCCGTCAGCCATCCGCGCGGCGTGAGCTTTGTGTCCCTGCTCGAAGAAGAGATGCTGCTGGTCCTGCCGGTGGGGCATGCGCTGGCGGCGGGCGCCGCCAAGGGCAAGATGCCGGCCATCGACTTGAAGTCCCTGGCCGATGAGCAGTTCATCCTGGTGCGCAGGCATGGCGCGCCGGGCATGTACTCGAACCTGATCGAGGCTTGCGAGAACGCGGGCTTCACGCTCAGGATTGCCTCGGAGGTGGAGCGCATGCTGACCAACATCAGCCTGGTCGCGGCGGGCGCGGGTGTCTCGGTCGTTCCCGCATCCATGAAGGATTTCCACCGTGAGAGCGTGGTGTACTGCCGCATCCGCAATGCCAGGCCCGCACTGGTGGCGCCTATCACGCTGGTGAGCCGGGACGACGGCAACTCGCCGGCCGAAAAGAATTTCATGGACCTGGCCAAGAGCCTGGCGCGGCAACACAAAGCCTGAGGGCGCGCGAGAGCGTGCGGGGTGTCAAATACCTCGGCCCCTAGCGGATTTCAATGCAAAATGCCTTGACGGGCTTGCCCGGCTTCAGGCCTTTGCCTTCCAACGTGGACGCCGCCAACCACAACGCTTGTTTCTATGAGAACCCGCCACATTGAAGTCCTGCAGGCCATCCTGCGCACCGGCACCATCAGCGGCGCGGCGCGCCTGTTGCATGTGTCGCAACCCGCCGTGACCAAGGCCTTGCAGCACGCCGAGGCGACCGTCGGTTTCGCGCTTTTCAACCGCGAAGGCAAGCGGCTGGTGGCGACCAAGGAGACGCACGCCCTGGCCCCTGTCGTGGAGCAGGCTACGGGCGGCCTGGACGCGGTGCGCGAACTGGCGCGCAACCTCAAGCTGGGCGCCGACAAGGCGGTGCGCGTGGCGGCCGTGGCCTCGCTGGCCAACAGCGTGTTGCCGTCCGCGGTGCTGGCCGCCCGAAAACTGTTTCCGAAAATGCGCAGCGAGCTCAACACCGGCCACACCGAGGACATGATGCAAAAACTGCTCATGCACGAGGTGGACCTGGCCATCGCCTTCGACCCGCCGCTGCACCCTTCGCTGGACTGCGTGGAGATAGGCCACCTGCAACTGGTGGCGGCCAGTCTGCCCGCGCGGCTCGGCAAATACGCGCGCAACAAATCGATTTCGGCCGAGGCGCTGGCCACCATGGAACTGATAGAGCTCTCGGGCAAGGACCCGCTGGGCCGCATCTATTCGCGTTATGCCAACCGCTTCAGCTGGCAGCAGGGCAAAACCGCGGTGCGCACCTACCAGATGGCGGTGCGGCTGGCCGAGCTGGACCAGGGCGTGGCCATCGTGGATTCGGCCAGCGCCAACTTCTTTTCCGACAAGCTCAAGGTCCTGCCGCTGGAGCCGCGCGCCGAGTTTCCGGTCTGCGCGATGTACCTCAAGGCGGCGGCCGTCACCGACATCATGCGTGCGCTCACGCAGTGCGTGAGCGATGAATTGAAGAAGGTCCAGGACGCAACCTGGCAACCTAGAGCGTAAGAGACCGGCTGGCGAGCCTCAGTACTGGCTGGCGGTCACGGTGTCTTTCGAGGCGATTTTCCCGCGCAAACTTTCAACGACACGCCGCGCGGCGACCAGGTCGCTCAGGCCCACGCCGACCGCTTTGAACAAAATGATTTCCTCCGGTGAACGGCGCCAGGGCGCTTCGCTGCCCAGCAGCTCCGGCAGGTCACTGATCTGCGAGGTATCCAGGCTTTTGTCGGCCAAACCCATCACGATCTCGCCGGCCTCCACCATGCTTTGCGGCTTCCACTCGACGATGACGCGGTCGCTGCGCGCCCGGCTGACCTGGTCGATCTCGGTGCCGTTGGGCAGGCTGGTGCCCACCGCGCAGATCGCCGCGCCGCGTTGCAGCCAGGCGCCGTCGAACAGCGGCTGCTTGGAGCGCGTGACGGTGACGACGAGGTCCGCGCCGGCCACTGCCTCCTGCGGCGATACCTGGCGCACCGCAATGCCGTAGCGCGCGGCAAGCGCTTCGCAGGCGCGTGAGACGTCGACCGTGTCGACGACGGCGATCTCGGAAAAGCCGATGGTTTCCTGCAGGGCCTCCAGGTGTGTGCGGCCCTGGATGCCCAGGCCGAAGAGTGCCATTTTTCTCGCGCCCAGGCGGGTGGTCTTCCGCGCCACCCAGGCCGTCATGGCGGCCGTCCGGGCGCGCGTGATCTCGGCCGCCGGCATCACGTGGTGGTCCTGCCGGGCCAGGTCGAAGAGGTTGACCAGGAAGTCAAACTGGCCGTTGAGGCTGGTGTAGGTCTTGTACGCGGCGACGCCGCGGCTTTCCCACAGCGCGCCCATGCCGCTGAGCTTCCAGCTGCCGCAGTCGATGCGCTGGCGCGCCTGGATGGCCGCGTCGCCGCTGCGCAGGGATTCGAAGGCGGCGGGCAGGTCCTGCAGGACTTCGCGCCAGCTGATGGCGCGGGCGACGTCTTCATCGCTATAGGTGTGGATCATGAAAAGTGCTTTCGGAAAAGAGGGCCCGGCCGGATAAGGCCGAGGATGAGTTCATCCTAAGTTGGCCTGCGGACCCGCCCTCATCACATTTCTGCGAGCCCGATAACCTGAAGTTATGGCTCTCTCTGGTGAGCCGTCGCGCACGGCGGCCGRCGCGCGGCCGCAAGCCTTGACGCCGCGGGGCTTCGTTTGCCATGATGGCCGCGCACTCCGCCTTYGCGTTGCCGCTTGCCTGAAAGAGCCTTCATGAACATGCCCGCCCTCCGGTTTATTTCCCGTGCCGGTTTCAAACTTTGCGCTTTGGTATTCGCCTTGCTGGCGACAGGCCAGGCAGCGTGGGCGCAACAAGCGAAAACCGTGAACTTCCCCAGTGAGGACGGCAAGACGACGCTGGTGGCCTACCAGTACGCACCCGATACGCCGGGCCCGCACCCAGCGGTGGTGATGCTGCACGGGCGCGGCGGTTTGTACTCGACGCTCAAGCAGACCTTTGACGCCGACTCGCTGTCCTCGCGCCATGTGATGTGGGTGAAGTTCTGGGTCGAGCGCGGCTATGTCGCGCTGCTGGTGGACTCCTTCGGACCCCGTGGCTATGCGCGCGGTTTTGAAGCCGGCACCAACGACGGTAGCCGGCCGGCCAGCGTCAACGAGATCACGGTGCGGCCGCTGGACGCCTACGCGGCACTGAAATTTTTGCGCGGCCAGCCCGGCGTGATCAAGGACAAGGTGTTCCTGCAGGGCTGGTCCAACGGCGGCAGCACGGCGCTGTCCGCGGCCTCCACTACGGCGCCCGGCATCGAGGCGCCGACCGAGGCCACCGGCTTTCGGGCCTTTTTGAGCATGTACCCGGCTTGCGCCCAGGTCATGCGCAGGTTCACCAGCAGCTACCGCAGCTATGCGCCCATGCTGCTGCTGATCGGCACGGACGACGAGGAGGTCAACCCGGAACGCTGCGCGCAGCTTTCCGGAATCGCCGAGCGCAACGGCAGCGACTGGCAGTTTGTGCTGTATCCAGGTGTCGAGCACTCCTACGACACGCCCACACGCAAGCGCGAATCCGTGCAGGCCAACAAGCTGGCGGCCGAGGACAGCAAGCAGCGCGCGCAAGACTTCTTCGGAAAATTCCTCGCGCGTTAACGGGCTTCAGAGCGCCGCTCACAAAGTCCTCCCATCTTGTTCCCTCTCCCTCTGGGAGAGGGTTAGGGTGAGGGCCGGCAGCCCGCACACATACACGGCGCAACATCAGACGCCGCGGACCCCCATCCCAGCCTTCCCCCAGCGGGGGAAGGAGCCATACCGTGACGCCACGCTTCCCCCGCTTTGCGCACGTGGATACATATTTTCCGCGTAGATAAATAACCTCAGGTTATGGATATGGGCGGGTATTTCGAACTGGCCCTTACAGATAAATACAAGTCAAATATCCGGCGGGGGAAACCAGCTTTCATGCGCGGCACGGGACCGGTGGAGAGCCTTTCAAAAACTACAGATGCAAGCAACCAACGTGAACAGATCCAGAAGCCGGCCTTTCAAACCCAGTGTCATCGGCGGCTTGCTGGCGCTTTCCGGTTATGGCGCCTTCGCGCAGGCGCCCGATGCCGGCCGCATGCTGGAGTCCATCCGAGAACGCGCGCCGGGTGTCAGCAGCCCGGCGCCGGCGGATGCGCCGGCTGTGATTGAAAAGCCCGCGGAAGAAAGTCGCGCGGTGTCCACCGACACCGGCGCGCGTGTTGTGGTGACACGCTTCGAGTTCAGCGGCAACGACTCCATCGACGCGCAGGCCCTGGCCGCGGAGCTGCAGGGTTTCACCGGCCGCGAGATCGGTTTCGAGGCGCTGGCCGAGGCCGCCGCTCGCATCACCCGCTTTTACCGCTCGCGCGGCTTCCTAGTGGCACGCGCCAACCTGCCCGCGCAGGACATTGCGGGCGGCACGGTCAGGCTGGACATTCAGGAGGGCCGGCTGGGCACGGTGAGCGTGGAGCCCGCCAAAAACGTGCGCCTGGACAAAGAGGTCGCGCGCCGCTTCATAGGCGGCCTGGTTCCCGGCGCGGTGATCCGTGAGGACGAGATCGAGCGCGCGCTGCTGCTGCTGTCGGACCTCCCCGGCATCACCGTGCGTTCGGTGCTGCGCGCGGGCGCCCAGCCCGGCACGGCCGACCTGGTGGTGCGCGTCAGTGAAAGCCCACTGGCGCAGGCGCGCTTCGGTTTCGACAACCAGGGCAACAGCTACACCGGCCGCAACCGGCTCACGGTGGAGCTGTCGGCCAACGACTGGCTGGGGCTGGGCGAGGCCTGGAGCGCAAAAGGCATCACGAGCTTCGAGGGCCTGACGGCTCAGACGCTGGGGGTGTCCGCGCCCCTGGGCGGCTCCGGCCTGCGCGCGGGCCTGGCTTACACCAACCTGCTCTATAAAATTGGTCGTGACTTCGCGCCGCTGGATGCCAGCGGCGAGGGCGAAAGCCTCAGCGCTTTTGTGGCCTACCCTTTCATGCGCGGCAGGCAGGCCAACTTCACGGGGCAGCTGGCGCTGGAGCAGAAGAACTACATAGACCGCGTCAACCAGGCCGGCCTGGACGTCAAGAAGTCGTCGACCCTGGCCAGGCTGGACCTCTACGGCGACTGGCGCGACGGCGTGACCGGCAACCCCGCGCTGACGAGTCATTCCCTGGGCCTGACGCGCGGCCGCCTGAGCCGCGACACCATGTCGGACGCGGCCTTCGACGCGCGCGCGGCCCAGACGGCCGGCAAGTTCAACAAGCTCAACTGGGCGCTTTCGCGCCTGCAGGCACTGCCGGGCGGCTTCACGCTGCATGCGTCGCTGTCGGGCCAGCAGGCTTCGAAGAACCTTGACTCGTCGGAAGAGTTTTTCCTGGGCGGCCCCAACGGCGTGCGCGCCTATCCGCAAGGCGAGGGCGCGGGCGATGAGGGCTGGCTGTCCCGGCTGGAGCTGCGCCACGGCCTGGGCCGCATGGGTGGTTTCGGCGTGGAAGGTTTTCTCTTTTACGACGCGGGCCGCGTGCGCATCGACAAAAATCCCTGGGACCCTGCGCAGGTGAGCAACCACAGGAGCTTGCAGGGCGCGGGCCTCGGCCTGGTCTTCACGCGGCCCAGGGCGCTGTCCGTCAGCGTCGGTGTGGCCTTCAAGCCTTCCAGCGCACCGAGCACCGTCGAAGCCTCGCACAGCCCGACCTTGTGGCTGCAGGTCAGCGGCGCGCCGCAAGCCTTCGCCGGGCTGGGTTCCTCTCTGTCGGACGATCCGGAACTGAGTGCGGACAAGTTTGAAATCTTCGGCGGCTTCGGCCTCGAGTTCGAGCAGGTCGCCCGCGACGGCGCGACGCAAGCCGGCCCGCGCGGCGCCACGCAGTCGGCCACGCCCACGGGCAGGCAGCTGCCTTCCTACCTGCGCATCAGCGACCCTTCGTCTTCGATCGGGGTGCGCGGCGCGCTGGGCCTGGGCGGCGGGCTGGAGGCCTTCTGGCAGGTGGAGGCCGGCGTGGCCTACAAATACGTGCCCAAGTCCGGCCCCAGCTCCGAGCGCCCCGAATCCAACGCGGCGACCACGCTGCAGGATGCGGGYGTGGGCCTGCGCAGCGCCGACTGGGGCGCCGTGCGCTACGGCCAGTGGACCATGCCCTTTCGCGACATGACTGCGAAGTTTGATCCCTTCAATGATTACGGCATAGGCGGCGCGGGCGGCATCATCGGCTCGCCGGGCCTGGGCGTGGGCTCGTCCAGCGTGGCCGGGCCGGTCACCGAGGTGGGCGACGCGAACAACGACGACGCGGCCTTCATACGCCGGCAGCCGGGCGTGTGGCAATACGCCACGCCGGAATGGAAGGGCCTGTCGGCGCGCATCGCCTATTCGAACAACGGGCGCCGCCCTGCGCCCGACCTGGGCGCGGGCTCGGCCTGGGGTTTCAGCGGCTCTTATGTGAACGGCCCGTTCAAACTGGGCATCGCCTACGAGCAGCACAACCAGTACTTCGGTATCGCCAGCCTGGGCCGCAACAACCGCGGCGTCGGCTCGTCGGCCACGGCGGTGACGCAGGGCAGCTCGTCACGCGACTGGGCCGCCAGTTTCGGCGCCAGCTACACCATGGGCTCGACGACCTTCTCCCTGCTGCTCGACAAGCTCTCGTATTCCGAGTCGGACGTCATCCCCGGCAACACGGTGCTGGACCTGCAAGGCTATCGCCGCCGCGCCGGGCTGGTCGGTGTGACGCACACCATAGGCCCGTGGGAATTGCGCGCCAGCGCCGGCCGCGCGTCGCCCGGCACCTGCAGCGTGGTGTCCAACGACCCCGCGCTACGTGCCTGTTCGACCACGGGCCTGGGGGCAACCCTGGTGGCGCTGGGCTTCAACCGCACCGTCAGCAAAAACCTCAGCGTTTACGGCACCTACTCGCGCATCCGCAACGATGGCTCCGCGAGCTACAACTTCCGCACCGGCGCCGTGTTCGCCTCGGCCGGCAACACGCCCGGCGTAGGCGCCGACGTGACCGGCTACGGCCTCGGTTTCAAGTACAGGTTCTGAGAAAGAGAGTCACGCATGCATCCCCTTCACCGCCGTTCCTCCCGCTCATTCCGTCCCCTGCTGAACGCCGTCATGCTGGCCGTGCTGGCGCTGCAGGCGGGGCGGGTTTTCGCCGACGCGCTGCCGGGCAATGCCTTGCCCACCAACGGCCAGGTGGTCGGCGGTGCGGGCAGCATCGCCGCCTCGGGCAACGTGTTGACGGTCAACCAGCTCAGCGACAAGTTGACGGCGCAGTGGGACAGCTTCAACATCGGCTCGGCGGCCAAGGTGAATTTCGTGCAGCCTTCGCGCTCCTCCATCGCGCTGAACCGCGTGATGTCGAATGATCCTTCGCGCATCTACGGCCAGCTCAATGCCAACGGCCAGGTGTTCCTGGTCAACGCCGCGGGCGTGCTGTTCGCGCCGGGCTCCAGCATCAACGTCGGCGGGCTGGTGGCCAGCACGCTGGACATTTCGAACGCCGACTTCGCCRCGGGCAACATGCGCTTCACCCAGGGCGCCGGCGCCGCCGGCCAGGTGCTCAACCAGGGCACGCTCACGGCGAGCGAGGGCGGCTACATCGCCTTGATAGGCCCCCAGGTCGCCAATGAGGGGACGATCAGCGCGCAGCGCGGCACCGTGGCCATGGGCGCTGGCCATGCCGTCACGCTGGACATGCACGGTGACGGCCTGCTGAACCTGCAGGTGGACGGCGCCGCGCTGGCGGCGCTGGCGTCCAACAGCGGCACCATCCAGGCCGACGGCGGGCTGGTGGTGCTGGCTGCCCGCTCGGGCGGCGACCCGCTGGCCACCGTGCTCAACAACAGCGGCACGGTGCAGGCCAGAAGCCTCAGCAACCGCAACGGCGTGATACGCCTCGAAGGCGGCGACAACGGCGTGGTGGCCGTCAGCGGCACACTTGACGCCTCGGGCTACGGCGCCGGCCAGACCGGCGGCACCGTCAAGGTGCTGGGCGACAAGGTCGGCCTGTTTGCCGGCGCGCGGGTCGATGCCTCGGGCGACGCCGGCGGCGGCACCGCGCTGCTGGGCGGCAACTGGCAGGGCTCCGGCAGCGAGCAGCGCGCCCGCGCGACCTTTATCGATGCCGACGCGCAGATCAAGGCCGACGCCGTGAACACCGGCAACGGTGGCAAGGTTGTGGCCTGGTCCGACGAAAGCACACGCTACTACGGCAGCATCAGCGCCAAAGGCGGCGCGGCGAGCGGCCAGGGCGGCAATGCCGAAGTGTCGGGCGTCAATTTCCTGGACTACGCGGGCACGGCCGACCTCACGGCGGCCCATGGCGGCGCGGGCTCCTTGCTGCTGGACCCGACCAACATCACGATCTCGACAGGCGGCAACACTGCCACCTGGAACGGCAGCAACACCTTTACCGGTTCGGGCGCCTCGTCCATCCTCAACACCACCACGCTGGTCAACCAGCTGGGAACGGCCAACGTGACCGTGAGCACGGCCAGCGCCGGCACGTCGCTGGGCGACATCACGGTGAGCAACGCCATCGCCTACAACGGTGCCACCGACCGCACCCTGACCCTGTTGGCCAACCGCGACGTCAACGTCAATGCCAACATCACCTCCGGCACGGCCAAACTCAACGTGGTGCTGAACTCGGCCTCCGCGGGCGGCTCTGCCGTCGGATCGGTGTCCATGGGCTCGGGCGCGCAGATCGTGAGCAACGGCGGCAACATCACCGTAGGCGGCGGCCCGGATCCCACCACGGGCTACGCCACGGGCGGCGGCGTGACCACCCTAGGCTTTCGCATGGTGGGCGGCGGCAGCCTGCTGAGCAGCGGCGCCGGCAACATCCTGATCAACGCCAAGGGTGCGACGGGCCAGGCTTTCTCCATGGGCACCAGCGCCAACACCATCCAGAGCACCAGCGGCAACATCACCATCAATGCCCGCAATGCCGACGCCACGGCCTTCGGCATGAACAGCGGCACCAACATCATCCAGTCGACGGGCGCCGGCAACATCACGATCAGCGCCGAGTCCACCGGCAACGCGCTGGGCATGACCATGGGCTCCAGTGGCACCAACACGATTCGCGTCGCGAGCGGCGTGTTGAGCATCAACGCCAAATCGACAGGCTCCAGCAGCGCGCTGGCCATAGGCTCGGGCACCAACACCCTGCAGGCCACGGGCAGCGGCAGCCTGTCGCTGACCGGCAGCTCCAGCGGGTCGGGCAATGCCGTGTCCATGATCACCGGCACCAACCTGATGCGCACGGCGGGCGGCAGCRTCGCCATCAACGGCACGGCCACGGGCACAGGCAGCGCCATCGTGCTGGGCGACGGTGCGGCCCAGGCCARGGTTGAGGCCACGGGCGCGGGCAACATCACGCTCACGGCGAATCGCCCGGTCGCGATGAACCTCGCGACGCTGAGTTCCGGCGGCGGCAACATCTCGGTGTCGGGCACAGGCGCGGGCGCCACGCAAGGCATCGCGCTGACCGGCGGCAGCAAAATCCTTACCTCGGGCGCGGGCGGCATCACCCTCACGGCCGGCAATACCGGCGGCAGCGCCTTGCTGATGGGCTCGGGCAACAACCTGGTCGAGGCGGCCGGCAGCGGCAACGTCACGCTCAACGTGCAGTCCAGCAACGCCGGCTCCGGCTCGGGCCTGACCATGGGCAGCGGCGGCACCAACACCGTCCGCACAGTTGACGGCCTGCTGGCGGTCAACGCCTCGTCGGCCGGTAGCAGCAGCGCGCTGGCGCTGGGCTCGGGCAGCAACACGCTCGAAGCGACCGGGACCGGGCAGGTGGCGCTGGCCGGTACGGCCACGGGCTCGGGCAATGGCATCTCGCTGGCCGGTGGCACCAACCAGGTCAAGACCGCCGGAGGCAACCTGGCGATGTCGGGCACCAGCGGCAACGGCGGTGACGGCATCACCTTCGGCTCGCTGAACAATTCGGTGCTGTCGCAGGGCGGGAACATCAGCCTGAGCGGCAACAGCGCGCGCGGTGTCGGCGTGTCCATGGCCACCGGCAACAACCTGGTGCAGGCCGGCGGCCAGGGCAGCCTCAGCGTCAACGCGCAATCGGCCGCGACCGGCGCCGGTTCGGGGCTGGGCATGGGCACCAGCGGCAACAACACCCTGCGCACGGTGGACGGCGCGCTGACCGTTAATGCGCAATCGGCCGGCACCAGCAGCGCGCTGGCGCTGGGTTCGGGCACCAACCTGATTGAATCCACCGGTAGCGGGCAGCTCGTGCTGGCCGGCAAGGCCGTGGGCTCGGGCAACGGCATCTCGCTGGCAGCGGGCGGCACCAACACGGTCCGTACCGCGGGCGGCGATCTGTCGGCCACCGGCACGGCGACGGGCGGCGGCGACGGCATCAACATGGCCAGCGGCAAAAACAGCTGGCTCACGCAGGCCGGCAACATCACGTTGTCCGGTATCGCGGCGGGTTCGGGCACCGGCATCGCCATCCGGCCCAGCACCGACGTGGCGACGATTGAAGCGCGCGGCGCCGGCAACATTACTTTCAAGACCGACAGCTACGACAGCTCGCCGACTTCCACCGGCACCGGTTCCGTGCGCGTTGCGAGTGCCGGCGGTGTGCTCACCCTCGAGCAGCTGACGCCGGGCACCACTATCGGCATGGGCGACGGCGCGACCGGGCAGCTCAACTGGGACGGCACGGAAATCGGCCAGGTCGCCGGCTTTTCTTCGGTGCGCGTGGGCAATGCACTCTCGGGCGCGATTGACCTGCGGCCGCCGTCCTTCCCCGCGCCGGTGGTGCTGCCGGCGCGCTCCAGCGATGCGGTGCGCCAGCAGGCCGCCATCGTCGCCTCCACCCATGACGAAGCTCCCGGGTCGGCCGCCGACCATGAGCCCAATGAGAGCACGCAGGCTCTGCGCGCTGAAGAACCCAATTTGCTGAAGGTGGAGGGCTTTGATGCGCGCTAAGGCATGGTGGCTTGCCGGGTTGGCCGCGCTGGCCTGGCCTTGCCTGGCGCAGGAAAAAGTGCAGTTCCCCAGCCTGGACCGCTGGCAGGRCACGGAACGGCTGGTGCTGGACGGCTATTTCTACAAGCCGGCGGACCAGGGCCGCTTTGTCGCGCTGGTCATGTTCCACGGCTGCGCCGGCGCCCTGGGCAAGAACGGGCTCATCACCCAGCGTTTTCGCGACACCGCCAAACTGCTCAACGGCATGGGCTACGGCGTCTTGCTGGTGGACAGTTTTAACCCGCGTGGTGAAAGGCAGATCTGCACGGTCACGCCCAAGGCCCGTTCCATCCAGGAAGAGCAGCGCTGGCTGGACGCCTACGGCGCGATCGAGTACCTCAACACGCGTGCTGACGTGGTGACGGGCAGGATAGGCGCCATCGGCTTCTCGCATGGCGGCACCGCCGCCGTGCAGGTGATGAATGCCGAGCTGCCGGTCAGGCAGCAGGGCGCGCCCGGCTTTGCCGCGGCTGTCGCGATGTACCCCGGCTGTGCCTCGACGCTGGCGGCCAGGCCGGACTATGTGGCGTATGCGCCGCTGCTCATCCTGGCGGGTGAACTCGACGACTGGACGCCGGCCCGCTATTGCCAGAAGCTGGCTGAACGCAGCAAGGAGCGCGGGCAGCCCGTCGACATCGAAATCTACCCCGAGGCCTACCACGGCTTTGACGAGCTGAGCCCCGTCAAGCTGCGCGAAGACGTGGTGCGCGGCGGCAAGCCCGTGCATGTGGGCGGCAACCCCGCCGCGCGCGTCGCCGCCCACGCGAGGATCCGCGATTTTTTTGCCAGACATCTGCCGGCTCACTGAGCGGGCGCCTTCATCCCAGAAAACTCATAAGGAAAAAAAGATGCGTTTACACACAAGAACCCGCGCTTTGGCGCAGCTGGGTTTTGTTTTTTTCATGTCGCAGGCGGCGGTGCACGCGCAGCTGCTGCCGGTGCCGGCCCAGGACGTCGCGCCCGAGCCTTCCTCGGGTTACACCGAAAAGAAGGCCGTCACCGCCAAAAAATTCATGATCGCCACGGCCAACCCGCATGCGACACGCGCGGGGCAGGAAATGCTCAAGGCCGGCGGCAGCGCGGTGGATGCGGCCATCGCCGCCGCCGTCATGCTGAACCTGACCGAACCGCAATCCTCGGGCATAGGCGGCGGCGCCTTCATCGTGAGTTACGACGCGGGCCAGAAGGCGCTCAACGCCTATGACGGCCGCGAAAAAGCGCCGGCCTCGGCCAAGGGCGACCGCTTCCTCGACGCCAAGGGCAAGCCCCTGCCGCTCAGGGAGGCCATCAATTCCGGCAAGTCCGTCGGCGTGCCCGGCCTGCTGCGCGTGATGGAAATCGCGCACCAGAAGCACGGCAAGCTGCCCTGGGCAAAACTGTTCGAGCCCACCATACGCCTGGCCGAAAGCGGCTTTGCGGTGTCGGAGCGCCTGCACACCGTGATCAAGCTCGACAAGACCTTGCGCGCCAACGCGAATGCGCGCGCCTATTTTTACGACACGGCCGGCGAGCCGCTGGCCGTGGGCGCCACGCTGAAGAACCCGGACTTCGCGGCGGTGCTCAGGCGCGTCGCCCAGGAAGGCCCGGATGCTTTTTACAAAGGCGAGATCGCGCGTGACATCTCGGCCGCCGTGAACGGCCAGGCCCAGCCCGGCGGCATGACGCTGCAGGACATCGCCGGCTACCAGGCGCGGGAACGCACAGTGCTGTGCGGCGCCTACCGCGCCTACAAGGTCTGCGGCATGCCGCCGCCGTCGTCGGGCGGCATCGCGGTGCTGGCCATGCTGGGCGCGCTGGAGCGCTTCCCGATGTCCGGCGTGCGGCCGAATTCCACCGAGGCCGTGCATCTGTTTTCGGAAGCCGGCCGCCTGGCCTATGCCGACCGCGACTACTACGTGGGCGACCCTGATTTTGTGAACGTGCCGGCGACGGCGCTGGTTTCGCCCGAATACCTCAAGAGCCGCAGCGCGCTGATACGCCCCGACGTGAGCATGAAGCGCGCCGCGCCGGGCGTGCCGGCCGGCGTCAAGATGGCCTGGGCGCCCGATGAGGAATCGGAAATCCCGGCGACCAGCCACATCTCGGTGATCGATCCGGCCGGCAACGCGGTGTCTATGACGACGACGATTGAAGCGGTGTTCGGCAGCCACATCATGGTGCGCGGCTTTTTGCTGAWCAACCAGATGACGGACTTCGCGCTCGCGCCCGAGGAAAACGGCCTGCCGGTGGCCAACCGCATCGAAGGCGGCAAACGCCCACGCAGCACCATGTCGCCCACGCTGGTGTTCGACGCCGACGGCAAGCTCAAGATGACGGTGGGCTCGCCCGGCGGCAGCGCCATCATCAACTACGTGGCCAAGACGCTGGTGGGCGTGCTGGACTGGGGCCTGGACGTGCAGCAGGCGATTTCACTGCCCAATATGGGCAGCCGCAACCGTGCCACCGAGGTCGAACTGGGCAGCGAGCTCGAGAAGCTGTCCGGCCCTTTGAAGGCGCTGGGCCATGAGGTGCAGGCCATCGAGTTCACCAGCGGCCTGCAGGGCATTGTGGTGACACCCCAGGGCCTGGTCGGCGGCGCCGATCCGCGGCGCGAAGGATTTGTGCTGGGGGAATGAGTCGCTTCTGCCTGGGTTGGCTATCTGCGAAGATAGCGTGCTTTATTTCAAGCAAACCCAGGAGCAAGCATGCAAGACGGTATCCACCCTGAGAGGCTTCACGCCTCTGTGCGCGCATGACGACGAGCGGCCAGCTGGGTTTCGGTTTTGACGAGGGCATGCTGGCGATGGCCGCCGAGGCCGCCGCCGCCAAGCTGCGCAAGCCCAAGGCACCCAAGCCCGTGGCGCCGGTTCCCGCTGCGCCATCCGCCACGACCAACAGCAACCCCGAGGCCATGGCCCTGGCGCTGGAACAGCACGCCGACTACCGCGTGCTCAGGCGCCTGGTGCCAGCCATGGAATTTCCCGGCACGCCGCTGGGGCCCGTGGCCCATGTCGTGATCCTCGACACCGAAACCACCGGGCTGGACGCCTCGCGCGACCAGATCATGGAACTGGCGCTGCTGCGCATCCAGGTCGACACCCAGACCGGCCTCGCGAGCGGGCCGGTGCAGGTCTACGACGGGCTGCGCGATCCGGGCATGCCGGTGCCGAAAATCGCGCGCGAGATCACCGGCATCACCGACGAGATGCTGGCGGGCCAGCAACTGGACATGGCGCGCGTCGCCAGCCTGCTGGAGGGCGTGGACCTGGTCATCGCGCACAACGCCGGTTTTGACCGCCCCTTTGTGGAAGGCCTGGTGCCCCAGGCCCAGGCCTTGAACTGGGCCTGCTCATTCGCCGACATTGACTGGACGGCGGCGGGCCACAGCTCGGCCAAGCTCAGCTACCTGGCCTCCGAACTGGGCTGGTTTTACGATGCGCACCGCGCGGAGATGGACTGCCACGCCCTGCTCAAGGTCCTGATGGCCGGGCTGCCGGGCCTGGGCGTCAACGGGCTGGCGCACCTTCTGGTCGCGTCCCGCCTGCCGAGCTACCGCCTGCAAGCCACCGGCGCGTCTTTCGCGGCCAAAGACGCTCTCAAAAACCGCGGCTACCGCTGGGACAGCACCGCCAAGGTCTGGCACACGCGGCTGGGCGGTGACGCCGCGCTGCAGGCCGAATGCGAATGGCTGCAGCAGGAGGTCTACGGCGGGCGCGCCGCGCGCCTGGCGTGGGAACGCTACGACGCCGCGAGCCGTTACTCAGGCCGCCCGGGTACGCCCGGCTGGGCGCAGCTGAACGGCTAAGCCTCCGGCCTGCGTGCCGGGAACAATCCCGCATAGGCGGTGTCTGACTTTGACGGCCTTATGGATGAATCCAGGAGTTTCCCCATGAATATCGTTAAAACTGTTTCCGGCGCGGTGCTTGCCGCGCTGCTGGCCGCGGGCTGTGCCACCAGTGTGCAGCCCGGCATGTCGCGCGAGCAGGTCCTCGCGAGCTACGGCACGCCGACGCGCACGGTGCCGCTGGCCTCGGGCACACGCCTGCAATACTCCGCCCAGCCTGCGGGCCAGTGGGCCATCATKGTCGACCTCGATGCCGCGAGCAAAGTGGTCAGCAGCAGGCAGGTCCTGAACATCCAGGACTTCTCCAGGATAGAAGTCGGCAAATGGACGCGCGCGGATGTGGAGCGCGAGTTCGGGCGTCCCGCGAAGGTGGACGGTGTGATTTCCTGGTCGGGCGACATCATGACCTACCGCTGGCGCGATGGCGTCCAGGACATGTTCTTCTTTGTCTACCTGGATGCCGGCAACGTGGTCCAGCGTGTCGGCCAGGGCATGGAGTTCCCGGTCCGGGTGAACGACCGCTGACCCGGCGTCCCTTGGCGCGGTGCTTAGTCGCGCGATACAGCGCGGCCGATCTCCGGCCAGCGGTGGTGCAGATACATCCAGGCGACGAGGCCTATGCACATCATGGCCAGCGACACCGCGGCCAGCGCGGGCGTGGAATGCATCACCAGCGGCGCCACGATACCGGCCACGATGCCGTTGGCGGTCGAGCCGATGAAGGCCTGCAGCGACGACGCCATGCCGCGCCGCTCGGGGTAAAGGTCCAGCACCAGCAGGGTGACCACCGGCACCATCAGCGCCCAGCCGAAGGCGAACACCGCGATCGGGAACAGCGCCCACGAGGCATGCGGCGTGAAGACCAGATTGGCCGCGAGGTTGAGCACCGAGGTCACCAGCATGATGACAAAACCGTGGCGTATCTGCTGTTTGGGCGCGATCTTGCCGGCCAGACGGCCGCTGAGCCAGGCGCCGGACATGATGCCGGAGATGGTCAGGATGAAGAACCAGAAGAACTCCGTGGGCTGCAGCGACAGGTGCTCGCCGAGGAAGGCTGGCGCCGACAGCACGTACAAAAACATGCCGTTGAAGGGCACACCGCTGGCCAGCGCCAGCAACAGAAAGCGCGGGCTGGAGCCCAGCTGCCAGTAACCGCGCATCAAATGCCGGACTTCGAAAGGCTGGCGATCCAGCGGCGGCAGCGTTTCAGGCAGGAAGCGGAAGTTGGTCGTCCAGAGCACTACGCCCACGCCCGTGAGGAACCAGAAGATGCTGTGCCAGCCCAGGTGCACAAACAACCAGCCGCCCACGATGGGCGCCAGCGCCGGCGCCACGCCGAAATAAATCGTGACCTGGCTCATGACCTGCTGGGCCTGGGCCGGCGGGTACATGTCGCGGATCACGGCGCGTGAAACCACGATGCCGGCGCCCGTCGACAAACCCTGCACGGCGCGGAAGAAGACCAGCTGGCCTATGCTTTGCGACAGCGCGCAACCGGCCGAGGCCAGCGTGAACAGCGCGATGCCCCAGAGCACCACCGGCCGGCGGCCGAAGCTGTCGGCCAGCGCGCCGTGGAACAGGTTCATGAAGGCAAAACCGAACAGGTAGGCCGACAGCGTTTGCTGCATTTCCACCGGCGAGGCGCCCAGCGACTGCGCGATGCCGGAAAACGCCGGGATGTAGGTGTCGATGGAAAACGGCCCCAGCATGCCGAGGATGGCCAGCAGGGCGGCGAGTGTCCAGCGCGGTGCGCGCCAAAGCTGGTCGGCGTTGGGGTTCATGCGTTTTTGAGTTTGAGGGCGGTTTCGTAGAGTTCGTTGCGGCCCACGCCGGTGATGTCGGCGGCCAGCTTTACGGCGGTCTTCAGCGGCAATTCGGCCAGCAGCAGTTGCAGCACCCGCGTGCCGTCCTCGGCGCTTTCGGGCGTGGAAGAGGGGTGCAGCACTAGGGCGAATTCGCCGCGCGTGCGCTGCGGCCCGGCGGCCAGCCAGGCCGCGAAATCCTGTGCCGGCACCGTCGCGATTTCCTCGAACTGCTTGGTCAGCTCGCGCCCCACGGTGACGAGGCGCTCTCCCAGCACGGCCATGGCCCGCGCCAGCGCCTCGATGCGGTGCGGCGCCTCGAGGATCACGATGGCCCGCGCGTCGGTTTGCAGCGCGGCAATCGCCTGGTCGCGCTCGCCGGCCTTGCTCGGCAGGAAGCCGGCAAAAACAAATCCGGTTTCACCGCCCGGGCTGCCGAGGCCGGCGACGCTGAGCACCGTGGTGACGCTGCTGGCGCCGGGCAGGGGCATGACGGCCAGGCCGGCCGCGCGCACCGCGGCGACCAGTCGCGCGCCGGGATCGCTCACGGCTGGCGTGCCGGCATCGCTGACGTAGGCCACTCGCTCGCCGCGCTGCAGGCGCTCAATCACCAGGCCGGCGGCCTGCGCCTCGTTGTGCTCGTGCACCGCGAGCAGCGGCTTGTCGATGCCGTACTGGCGTAGCAGGGGCTGGGAATGGCGTTTGTCTTCACAGGCAATCGCGTCGACCAGCTGCAGCACCTGCAGCGCGCGCAGGCTGATGTCGGCCAGGTTGCCGATGGGCGTGGCCACGACATACAGCGCACTTTCCGGATAATGCTGCATGCCCGCCGCGGCGCGCGCCGCATCCAGTGCCAGTTCGAAAGAAGCGTTCAATGTGGTTTTCCAGAAAACAGGTTTCCAAGGTGCCGCCGGCGGTCGCGGTCGCCGACGCGCGTCCCTTGCCCGGGCAGGTTACCACCAAGTCGCGCGGTGACGCGGCGGAGTCCGCCGCGCGCGCCTGCCTGGTGCGGGCCGGCCTGCGCTTCGTGGAGGCCAACTACCGCACGCCCGGCCGCGGCGGCGGCGAGATCGACCTGGTGATGCGCGCGCCCGACGGCACGCTGGTGTTCGTGGAAGTGCGCCAGCGCGCGGACGCCTTGCACGGCGGCGCTGCGGCCAGCATCAGCGTCGCCAAGCAGCAGCGCATCGTGCTGGCGGCGCGCCACTACCTGATGCGTTTCGCGAGCCCGCCGCCCTGCCGTTTTGACGTGGTGCTGGTCAACGGTGCGCTGGGCGACAAAACGGCCGCCGCCATCGAGTGGCTGCCGGCCGCGTTTGATGCTTCGTGAGTGAGGGTTTGCCGGCGCGCGGCCGGCTATTTCGTCAGGGCCTGGAATTCGCTGGGGTGCACGGTCTCAAACATCTTGTTGTCGCGCAGGAAGGCGACGATCCAGTGGCCGAAGGTCTGCGTGAAATGCATGGGAACGGCTTCATTGAGCGCGAGCGCGATGGACTGCCGGACCGACACGTCGATGTCGAGGCTGTCCGAGGGCGGCACGTCCACGCGTATCAGCATGAAGGTGTCGCGGTCCTGCAGCTCCACGCTCGGGGACGGCCATCTCGCGGCCGTCGCGCGCATAAAGGCGGCGGCTGCGTTCCTGGCGACCTCGGGATCAAAGACGGGACTGTTCATGGGGGTGCGTGGACTTCGCTCTTTTAGTAACTGTGTGTATCGATGATGGCCCAATCCTCCCCGGCGCGGCCGTCGCTTGCGGAGTTTTCAGAGGGAAGCGGGCATAGTTCCGGTAACTAGTTCCGGTTTTAGCCCCGTCATTCAAGCCATGTCATTTGCGGGTTGGCCGGGGGTGCCGGCCGTTCGCAAAGCCTCTGATTCTATAAAGATTGCAAAGGTGGCCGGCCGCGGTTTGTCGCGGAAGGCCGGGCAGGCGGGCCTGGGTGCGAAGGGTAACCCCGACCCGCTATCATTGGCCCATGCTTGAACAACGCATAGAACAACAATTTATCGACAGCGCCGACCTCAAGTACCAGGCGGCCCAGGTCCTGTCCAAGCCGATCGCGGCGGCGGTCCATGCCATTCTGGCCAGCGTCACCAGCGGCGGCAAGGTGCTGGCCTGCGGCAATGGCGGATCGGCCGCCGACGCCCAGCATTTCGCGGCCGAGTTCGTCGGCCGCTACGAACGCGAAAGGCCCGAGCTGGGCGCGATCGCCCTGACGACGGACAGCTCCATCCTCACGGCCATCGCCAACGACTACGATTTTTCGGTGATCTTTTCCAAGCAGGTCCGCGCGCTCGGCGGCGCCGGCGACGTCCTGCTGGCCATCAGCACCAGCGGCAACTCGGCCAATGTGCTGGCCGCCATCGAGGCCGCCCACGAGCGCGAGATGACCGTGGTGGCCCTGACGGGCCGCGGCGGCGGCAAGATCACCCACGCGCTGCGTGAAACCGATGTGCATGTCTGCGTTCCGCATGAGCGGACCGCGCGTATCCAGGAAGTGCACCTTCTCGTCCTCCATTGCATCTGCGATGGCGTGGACACCCAGTTACTAGGCGACCAGGAGACCTCTGTATGAAATTTGTCCGGTTTAAACGGCTGACTTTGGCCATCATGACGGCGACCCTGCTGGGCGGCGCGCTGACGGCTTGCTTCCCGCTGGTCGTGGGCGGCGTCGCGGGCGGCGCGCTGGTGGCGACCGATCGCCGCACCTCCGGCGCGCAGCTTGAGGACGAGGGCATCGAATTGCGCGCCACCAGCCGCATCCGCAGCAACGTCGGCGAGCGCGTGCACGTCAACCTGACCAGCTATAACCGGCAGGTGCTGCTCACGGGCGAAGTGCCGAATGCCCAGGACAAGCAGCTGGTCGAGCAGATCGTCGCGCGCGTGGAAAACGTGAGCTCGGTGGTCAACGAACTGGCCATCATGGGCAACGCGACCCTGACGCAGCGCTCTTCCGACGTCCTGGTCACCGGCCGCGTCAAGGCCATGCTGGTCGATGCGCGCGACCTGTCCTCCAACGCCTTCAAGGTGATCACGGAGCGCGGCACGACCTACCTGATGGGCCGCGTGGACAAACCGGTGCGGCCGCTTTTTTGTGTCCGCGCTATTCGCGCTTATTTAAGGCGCTTGATGAGGCTGGAGGTATCCCAGCGCTGGCCACCCATGGCCTGCACGTCGGCGTAGAACTGGTCGACGAGGGCCGTGACGGGGAGCCGGGCGCCGTTGCGCTTGGCCTCGTCCAGCACCAGGCCCAGGTCCTTGCGCATCCAGTCGACGGCGAAGCCGAAATCAAACTTGTCGGCGACCATGGTCTTGCCGCGGTTGTCGAGCTGCCAGCTTTGCGCCGCGCCCTTGCCGATCACGTCCAGCACCTGGTTCACGTCCAGCCCGGCCTTCTGGCCGAAGGCGACCGCCTCGCTCAGGCCCTGCACCAGGCCGGCGATGCAGATCTGGTTGACCATCTTGGTGAGCTGGCCCGCGCCGCTGGCGCCCATCAGCGTGAAGGCCTTGGAAAACGCCATGCCGGCGGGTTTCACGGTATCGAAGGCCGCGGCGTCGCCGCCGCACATCACGGTCAGCGCGCCGTTCTGCGCGCCGGCCTGGCCGCCCGACACCGGGGCGTCGATGAACTGCAGGCCGAGCTTGGCGGCAGCCGCGTAGAGTTCGCGCGCCACATCGGCCGATGCCGTGGTGTGGTCGACAAAAATCGCGCCCGGCTTCATGCCGGCGAAGGCGCCGTCCGCGCCCAGCGTGACGGCGCGCAGGTCGTCGTCATTGCCGACGCAACAGAACACGATGTCGGCGCCGGCCACCGCCAGGCGCGGCAGGGCGGCGTGCGCCGGCTTGGTCGTGGCGGCGTATTCGGCGACCCAGGCGGCGGCCTTGGCGGGGCTGCGGTTGTAGACCGTGACGCTGTGGCCGGCCAGCGCCAGGTGGCCGGCCATGGGGTAGCC
>NZ_JBFUBY010000040.1:0-22115 GCF_056405515.1 Polaromonas sp. P1_G2 | reverse complement strand
GAGCAACCTGCACACCTTCGAGGCGCGGCTGCAGGAGGCGCTGTTGCGCTCCAGCCGCTACCGGCACCGCAGCGCACTGCTGATGATCGATCTTTCCAACCACGGCTGGTTCGCCAAGGAGCACGGGCGGCAGATCGCCGACTACGCGCTGGTGCTGACGGGCTCCTGCCTGCGCAAGCTGGCGCGCGACATCGACATCGCGGCGCGCGTCGGCGACAGTGAATTTGCCTTGCTGATCGAGGGGCCGGTGACCGCCGCTCAGGCCGTGGCCGCGGCCACGCAACTTGCGGCGCGCGCGCTACAACCCTCCGACTTGCTGCCGGTGGGCTCGCACCTGAAACTGCATGTGGCGATTGCCATGGTGCCGGACGCGCAGTGCGGCGCGCAGCCGGATGCCGCGCTGCACCTGGCCTATATGCTCAAGTCCCTGCGAGAGATGCCGGCCAATACGCGCAAGTCCATCAAGACAGTGAACTTTTAACCCGGCCGCTCAGATCGTTCAGGCGTTCTTCAGCAGCAGGCGGATATCTGACGCCAGCGCTTCCGCGCCGCTGCCGTAGCGGTTGTACAGGCGTATGCGGCCCTTGCCGTCGAAGATGTAGCTGCCCGCGGAGTGGTCCATGGTGTAGCTGCCGGGGGTCTTGCCGTCGACCTTTTTGTAGTAAACCTTGAAGTCCTTGGCGACCTCGGGCAGCTGGGCCATGGTGGGCCGCAGCGCCAGAAAAGCCGGGTCGAAATTGCCCATATAGGCTTTGAGCAATTCGGGCGTGTCGCGCTCGGGGTCAACGGTGATGAAGATGGCCTGCAGCTTGTCGCCGTCGGTACCCAGCAGTTTTTTGACCTGGGCCAGTTCGGCCATGGAGGTCGGGCAGACGTCCGGGCACTGCGTGAAACCGAAGAACACCACCACCACCTTGCCGGGGAAATCCTTCAGCGTGCGCACCTGGCCGTTGTGGTCGGCCAGCGTGAAGCCCTGGGCGTAGTCGGCGCCTGTCAGGTCTATGCTTTTGAACTGCGGCTTGTCGGGCGCGCAGGCGGCCAGCAGGCCGGCCGTGGCGGCAAGCGCCGCGGCGCCAGCCAGGGTTTTGACGGCGCTGCGGCGCGTGGGCAAGGTGCTTGGGGTTTTCATGCGGTATCCGGTATCAGACAAGGTAGTGGTCCAGCAGCAGGGCCGCGAACAAGACCGAAAGATGGATCAGCGAAAAACGGAAAGTCTTGCGCGCCAGCGCATCGGAATAATTGCGCCACAGGCGCCAGCCGTACCAGCTGAAACCGATGCTCAGCGCCACGGCGGCCACCAGGTAGAGCCAGCCGCTCATCTTGAAGATGAAGGGCATCAGGCAGGCGGGAAACAGCACCAGCGTGTACAAAAACACCTGCAGGCGCGTGAACTCGTTGCCGTGGGTGACGGGCAGCATGGGAAGGCCGGACTTGCGGTAGTCCTCGACGCGGTAGAGCGCCAGCGCCCAAAAATGCGGCGGCGTCCACAGGAAGATGATCAGGAAAAGAATCAGCGCCTCGGGGCCGACCGAGCCCGTCATCGCGGCCCAGCCCAGCACCGGCGGCATGGCGCCCGAAGCACCGCCAATCACGATGTTCTGCGGCGTCATGGGCTTGAGGATCACGGTGTAGACCACCGCGTAACCGATGAAGGTGGCAAAGGTCAGCCACATGGTCAGCGGGTTCACCCACACATACAGGATCCAGGAGCCCAGCGCGCACAGCCCCGCTGAAAAGGACAGCGTGAGCGGGTTGCTGAGTTCACCCTTGGCCGTGGGGCGCCAGGCGGTGCGGCGCATGCGCGCGTCGATCTGCTGCTCGACCAGGCAATTGAAGGCCGCGGCGGCGCCTGCGACCAGCCAGATGCCGGCACAGGCGACCAGCGCGAGCCTGACGTCGGCCCAGCCGGGCACGCCAGGAACGGCCAGCACCATGCCGATCAGCGCGCAGAACACGATGAGCTGCACCACGCGCGGTTTGGTCAGCGCGTAGAACTGCGCGAACTTCGACGGAACATGGGGCGCGGCGGAAGCCGGAGCGGTGGACGGGGTGCTGGGGTTCATGGGGAGTCGCTAGGCATTCGATTTTGACGCATGTGCCGAAGGGGCTGCACCGCGGCCGGCAAAGACCACGCCGCTGAGCACAATGACCAGGGCCGCGGCGCCGCCGGTGTGAGACACCGCCGCGAGCAGGGGCCAGCCCAGAACCGCATTGCTGATGCCCGTGACGGCCTGCAGCAGCACGAGCCCCGCCAGCCATCGCGCGGACACGCGGAAGGCCGGGACACGGTGCAGGAAAAAGGCCAGCGCCAGGAATACGGCAAACACGAGGTAAGCCACGAGGCGGTGCACATAGTGAATAGCGGTGAGCGCCTGGAAGCTGATGTTGGCGCCGTCATGGCCCGCGCCCAGTTCGCGCCACAGCGTGAAACCCTGGCGAAAGTCCATGGCCGGCCACAGCGAGCCCTGGCAAGCCGGAAAGTCGGTGCACGCCAGCACCGCGTAATTGGTGCTGACCCAGCCGCCCAGGGCAATCTGCACCCAGAGCAAGGCGAAGGCCGCGATCACGGCCAGGCGCAGGCCGGCAGAAAGAATCGTCGTGTTGGCGCCCTGCGCCGGCGCATACCGCACAGCCTGCGCCCGCAGCAATGCCAGCAACACCAGGCCACCCAACAGGTGCAGCGTGACGATGGCCGGGAACAACTTCATGGTGACGGTCAACGCGCCAAACGCGCCCTGCAAACACACCCACACCAGCGTGACGGTRGGCCACCAGGGTGACACGGCTATGCGCTTGCGCTCCAGCCAGCTGGCCACCGTGAGCGTGAGGATCAGCACCCCGACGCCGGTGGCCAGGTAGCGGTGGATCATTTCGATCCAGGCCTTGGAATGCGTGACCGGCCCGGTCGGCATGGCGGTCTGCGCGGCCTCGATGTGCATCTGGGCGCCCACCGGGCTGACGCTGCCATAGCAGCCAGGCCAGTCGGGGCAACCCAGGCCCGAATCGGTGAGCCGGGTGAAGGCGCCGAAGATCACCAGGTCAAAGGTGAGAAACAGCGTGACCAGCGTCAGCACCCGCAGGCGCTGCGCCCACAGCGCATTCCTGTTGTGCACCCACACCCAGGCCAGCGGCCCGAGCGCGATCACCAGGCCCATGATCATCAGGCGCAGGGCGGGGCTCAGGTCGTTGAGTGCGGTGCTTGACATGGCGTGGTGAAGATAAGAGTTAGACCAGCTTTGCCGGTCTAGCGCCCTTCCTTGTCCCAGCTGCTGGAGGCTCTTAACAGCCGCTCCAGGTCACGCTTGGCCTTGGCGGCGGCGGCGGCATCCATGTCGGCCGGAAAACGCATCATCCAGTTGCCGATCGGGTCGACCAGGTAGAGGTGGTCTTCCAGGCGCTGGCCCGCGGCGGGCTCCAGCCACTTCGCGAGTTCGGCCGGGGCCACGCGCAGCACGGCGGACGAGGCCAGCGCCGGCAGCAAGGCATCGCGCACGGGCGCGTCGTCGGCCACCAGCCAGACGCGGTCCAGGCGTTCTTTTTCCTTGCCCAGCGACTCGCGCAGCTGCCGCTGGAAATACAGGTTCTGCTCGCAGCGCGCATCGCAGGCGCCGCCGGCCACGCTGATGAGCAGCCACTGGTCCTTGAGCGCCGTCAGCGTGCCGGCGCGGCCGTCGAGCGTGCGCGTGGCCAGCGGCGGCAGGGGCCGTTGCGGGTCGATCAGCTCGCCGAAGTTGCGGCGGCCTTCGGGCCGGACCACGTAGTAGGTGAAGTAGGAGGCGATCACCGGTGAGGCGCATATCAGCAGCACGGCCAGCATCTTCCAGCGGCCGGCGACGGTGCTCGGCGCGCGCGTGGCGGACTGGTCCGGCACGGGCATGGTGTGCACGGTCAGGCCCAGGGGCTGGTCCTGCGGGGCGGGCTTGGGGGAGGTGTCAGGCGTAGTGGTCACGGCAGTTGATCGCGGCTTTTTGGGCGGCGTGATGAAGTACGGGCACGAAAGGGAAGAACCAGCTGAAACCAGCCATAGAGGATGAACACCAGGGCGCAGAGGCCGAACCACTGGAAGGCATATCCGTAATGCTTGTCCACGCCGAGATTGGGCGGCGCCCATTCGCGCAACAGGCCGCCCGCGGCGCCGGTCTGCAGTAGCGAAACCTCCAGCAGCGGCAAGCCGGTTTGCGACCGGTAGGCAGGCAAGTCGAGATTTTGCCGTATACGGCCGGTCTCTATGCCCTGGAACTCATAAAGCTTGGAGGGCGGCGGGGCAATGCGGCCCTCCACCGTGACGGTGCCCGCGGGCGTCGCCACCTCGGGCAGGCGGGTGCGGTCGGCGAAATTGCGCGGCACCCAGCCGCGCTGCACCACGATGGCCTGGGACGTGCCTTCCAGCACCAGCGGCGTGAGCACCCAGAAACCGGTCTTGCCGCTCATGGGCCGGTTGTCGAGGTAGACCGTGTGCTCCGCCCGCCAGACACCTTTGAGCACGGCCGGCCGGTGGATGTCGTCTGTGATGTTTTTGGCCGTGAGCAGGGATTGCGCATCCAGCGCTGGAAGCCGGCCCTTGAACTCGATGGCGGCCTGCAGCGCCTCCTTTTGCGCGGCGCGGCGCAGCTGCCACTGGCCCAGCGAAAACGTGGTGCCGGCCACCAGCACGGCAGCCGCGGTCAGCAGCCAGAAGCGCGGGGAGTGCAAAGCTGGTGTCATGCGCCGATAATCCTGTTCATGACTTACCTCGTTGCACTGGCATTCATCGCCATCTTGGCCAGCCTGGCTTCCGCGCTTTTTTTCATGCTCAAAGGCGGCAAGGACCCCGAAGGCAGCAAACGCAAAACCAGCAACATGGCGCGCGCACTGGCGTTCCGTATCGGGTTTTCGGTGTTGCTGTTCATCTGCATTCTGATCGCCTGGAAACTCGGTTATATCCAGCCCACCGGTATCCCGGTAGGCAAATAAGCGCCACTCACACTGACAAAAAAGAACAAAGGCCGCATCAAGCGGCCTTTGGTTGAGCGGCTTTCACCGCCGTTGGTTCCGCCTTACAGCCAGTACACCAGGATGTACAGGCCCAGCCATACCACGTCCACGAAGTGCCAATACCAGGCGGCGCCTTCAAAGCCGAAATGCTTTTCAGGCGTGAAGTGGCCTTTTTGCAGGCGCAAGGTGATGAACAGCAGCATCAGCATGCCGACGAACACGTGGAAACCGTGGAAACCGGTGAGCAGGAAGAAGGTCGAACCGTACACGCCGGAAGACAGCTTCAGGTTCATCTCATGGTATGCATGGAAGTACTCATAGCCCTGCACGAACAGGAAGACCACGCCGAGTATCACCGTGGCCCACATGAAGCCGATGGTGCGGGCACGCTTGCCCTCGATCAACGCGTGGTGGGCGATGGTGATGGTGACACCGGAGCTCAGCAGCAACGCCGTGTTGACCGTCGGCAGGGAACCCATGATGCTGGCCCAGATGCCGCCGCCTATCACCAGCGGCTTCATGGCCGTGAAGGGTTCGACGATGTCTGCGGGTGACGTCGTGGCGCCGGCCACGATGGAAGGCCAGACGGCTTTGAAGTCCGGCCAGAGCAGCGCGTTCTCAAGGCTGCCCAGCGCCGGCAACGAGTGCGCGCGGGCCCACCACAGGGCGGTGAAGAAGGCGCCGAAGAACATCACTTCAGAGAAGATGAACCAGCTCATGCTCCAGCGGAAGGACATGTCGATCTTGCGGCCGTACATGCCGCTTTCGCTTTCGCCGATGGATTGGCTGAACCAGCGGAACAGCGTGACCAGCCACCACACCATGCCGACAGCCAGCGACCATTGGCCCCACTCGTGGCCGTTGATCCATTGGCTGGCACCGAGAATGACAAAAAACAGGCCGATAGACGCCATCACCGGGTGGCTCGATGGGCTGGGGACGAAATAGTGGGGGGTTGACCCGTGGGTTGCTGATGACATCGCTCGACTCCTGTTTTTCTCTCGAATTTCCAATAATTTCTTGATTCACACCGTGATGGGCTGGCGGATACCCGGCCTCAGTGCGCGACCATCCACTTGGCCAGCAGCACCAGGACGGTGACAAACACCACCACGGCGATCAGCCCGACCACAATGATGTGGAGGGGATTCAAATTCTTCACATCTTCTTCGTAGTCGCCGCGCGCGCGCAGCCCCACGAAGGACCAGGCCACGGCCTTGACCGTGCGCCAGAAGGAGGGTTTTTTGGCAGGTGCAGCGGCCATGCTCATGCGCCTGCCTGCTTTTCAGGGACCACGGCGGCGGTCGTCGCTTTGGGCGTGACCGGCGCAGCGGGCGTCTTGCCGCCGACCTCAAAGAAAGTGTAGGACAGCGTGATGGTGCTCACGTCCTTCGACAACTTCGGGTCGATGACAAAAGCCACCGGCCACTGCTTTTTTTCGCCGGGCGCCAGGGTGTACTGGCTGAAGCAGAAGCATTCCAGCTTGTTGAAATGCGCGCCGGCCTGTGCCGGGGCATAGCTGGGAATGGCCTGGGCCGACATGGTCCGGTTCTGCACGTTCTGGAACTCGTACATCACCGTGGTCAATTCGCCCGGATGTACCTGCAGCGTGTTTTTCGCGGGCTTGAAATGCCAGGGACCGCGCGAGTTCGCGTCGAACTCGACCGTGATGGTGCGGCTGAAGTCCACCTGGGTATTCGCCGGCTGGCTGGAAGTCGCCCCGGGAATCTGGCGGTCGGAGAGGGCCAGCACGTTGATGCCGGTCATCTCGCAGATCGCCTTGTAAATGGGCACCAGCGCGTAACCGAAGGCAAACATGCCGAGCACGATCACGCCCAGCTTGCCCATCATGTTGAAGTTTTCGCGCTTGAGCCGCATCACAGTGGTACCGGTTTTGGCTCAGCGGCCCAGAAAAATCATTTTGGCCATGAAACCCAGAAAAAAGACGATCGCGACCGAGGCCAGTATCAGGGCCAGCCTCAGGTTGCTCTTCTTTTGTTCAGGTGTCGCCATGGCCGTTACCGATGGGGTTCAATCAGCCGATCACGCGGGTTGCCGAGGCATCCAGCTTGGGCGGGGTTTCATAGGTATGGAAAGGCGCAGGAGATGGGACTTCCCACTCCAGGCCTTCGGCGCCCTTGCCGCCTTCGTCCACCCAGGGGTTCTGTTTGGCCGGTGCGCCCTTGCCGCGCATCGTGGGCACCACGATGAACAGGAAGAAATAGACCTGTGCGAAGCCGAAGAAGAAGGCGCCCACGCTGGCCACGGCGTTGAAGTCGGCAAACTGCATGGGGTAGTCGGCGTAGCGGCGCGGCATGCCGGCCAGGCCCAGGAAGTGCATCGGGAAGAAGGTCACGTTGAAGGAAATCAGCGACCACCAGAAGTGGATCTTGCCGCGGGTTTCGTTGTACATGACGCCGGTCCATTTGGGCGACCAGTAGTAGTAGCCGGCAAACAGCGCGTAGAGCGAGCCGGCCACCAGCACGTAGTGGAAGTGGGCCACGACGTAATACGTGTCCTGCAGCTGCGTGTCGATAGGCGCGACCGAGAGGATCACGCCGGTCAGGCCGCCGATGGTGAACACGAAGATGAAACCTACCGCGAAAAGCATGGGGGTTTCAAAGGTCATGGACCCGCGCCACATGGTGGCGATCCAGTTGAACACCTTCACGCCCGTGGGCACGGCGATCAGCATGGTGGAATACATGAAGAACAGCTGGCCCGTGACCGGCATGCCGGTGGTGAACATGTGGTGCGCCCACACGACGAAGCTCAGGATGGCGATGGAACCGGTGGCGTACACCATGGAGGCGTAGCCGAACAGGCGCTTGCGCGAGAAGGCGGGAATGATCTGGCTGATGATGCCGAAGGCCGGCAAGATCATGATGTAGACCTCGGGGTGGCCGAAGAACCAGAAGATGTGCTGGTACATCACCGGGTCGCCGCCGCCGGCTGGGTTGAAGAAGCTGGTGCCGAAGTGGCGGTCGGTCAGCGTCATGGTGATGGCGCCTGCCAGCACCGGCATCACGGCGATCAGCAGGTAGGCGGTGATCAGCCAGGTCCAGCAGAACATCGGCATCTTCATCAGCGTCATGCCGGGAGCGCGCATATTCAGGATGGTGACGATGATGTTGATCGAGCCCATGATGGACGAAGCGCCCAGGATGTGCATCGCAAAAATACCGGCGTCCATGGACGGGCCCATCTGCAGCGTGAGCGGCGCATAGAGCGTCCAGCCCGCGGCGGGGGCGCCACCGGGCATGAAGAAGGAGCCGCCCAGCATCAGGCCGGCAGGAATCATCAGCCAGAAGCTGAAGTTGTTCATGCGGGCAAACGCCATGTCTGCCGCGCCGATCTGCAGCGGGATCATCCAGTTGGCGAAGCCCACGAAGGCCGGCATGATGGCGCCGAACACCATGATCAGGCCGTGCATGGTGGTGAGCTGGTTGAACAGTTCGGGATTGACCAGTTGCAGGCCGGGCTGGAACAGCTCGGCGCGGATCATCAGGGCCAGCACGCCGCCGAACATCAACATGAAGAAACTGAACAGCAGGTACAACGTTCCGATATCTTTATGGTTGGTCGCGAAGACCCAACGGCGCCAGCCCGCTGGGGCGTGGTCGTGGTGGTCATCATGCGCGTGGTCGTGATGGTCTAGAACTGCACTCATCTTGGCTTCCTTTGGTGGCTTTGGCCTGTAGCTTTATCTTGGCGGCCGGCGCACATATGAATATGGCGCCGGCGAATTCTGGTCGTGGGGGCGGATCGGCTTACTTGCGGGCAGCCTGCACTTCGGCGGGCTGGACGATCTGGCCGGTCTGGTTGGACCAGTTATTCTTGGTGTAAGTGATCACGGCGGCGATGTCGGTGTCACTGAGCGACTTCCATGGAGGCATGGCGCCGGGACCGCCCTTGCCGTTCAGCACGATGTCGATCTGCTTGAGCTTGTCGGCGTCCAGGACCACAGGAGAGCCGTCCAGGGGCTTGACCGGACCGGCGCCCTTGCCGGTGGCCAGATGGCAGATTGCGCAATTGGCATAGACCTTTTCGCCGCGGGCCTTGAGGTCGACCAGCGTCCAGACTTTGGAAGGATCATCGGCCTTGGCGGCGGCTTCCTTGGCCTTGACGGCGACCCAGGCGCTGTAATCGGCGGCGGACACAACCTTCACGTGGATGGGCATGTAGGCGTGTTCCTTGCCGCAGAGCTCCTGGCACTGGCCGTAGTAGTCGCCCACTTGCTCGGCGCGGAACCAGGTGTCGCGCACGAAGCCGGGAATCGCATCCTGCTTGATGCCGAAGGCCGGCACCGCGAAGGCGTGGATCACGTCGCTGGCGGTGGTGATGATACGGATTTTCTTGTTGACGGGAACGACCAGCGGGTTGTCGACCTTGAGCAGGTAGTTGTCAGGCGCTTCGCCGGCCTTGGGGCCGCCGTTGTCGGACATTTCGCGGTGCGTGTTGTCGAGCGTGGAAACGAAGCCGATGCCTTCGCCTTCGCCCTTGATGTAGTCATAGCCCCATTTCCACTGGATGCCGGTGGCCTTGATGGTGAGGTCGGCGGCGGTGGTGTCCTTCTGGGCGACCAGCACCTTGGTGGCCGGCAGGGCCATGGCGATCACGATGATGAAGGGAACGACGGTCCAGGCGATTTCAACGGCGGTGGATTCGTGGAAGTTGGCTGATTTGTGGCCCACCGACTTGCGGTGCTTCAGGATGGAATAGAACATCACCCCGAACACCGCCACGAAGATCACGAGGCAGATGGCCATCATGAACCAGTGCAGCCATTGCTGCTCTTCGGCGATCTTGGTCACGGCCGGGTGCAGGTTCAGCTGGTTGACGGCCGGTCCGCCCTTCAGGTCGTTGACGGCGTAAGCGGCGGTGCTGACCCAGGCGGCCGCAGATACCAGAATTGCGCCTGCATGCTGCATGCCAAGCCGTGTCATTTTGCTCATGGTGTTGCTTACGTTCATCGTGATCACTTTTTCTGCTTCAATTACCGACCAAATTAACCGGCTGATTATAAAGTTAGCGGCGGGTCCCCCCGCCGCACCTGAACTGACGCGAGACTTTCAGCGCCTCTTCAACCGCCCCGCAACGCCATCCGGATCTCGCGGGCCAAGGCCGGCCGCAGTTCAGGCCGCACATGCCGCCCCACCTGCACCGACCGTCCCTGCCCCGACACTTCGATCAGCGAGCCGTCTCCATCCTTGGGCTCGATTCGCACCCATTCGCGGTTGAACTCCGCCCGCTCGGTGCGCCCCGCCGTTTCCAGTTCCACCACCAGCTGCCCGCCTTCGAGGACGATTTTTTCACCGTCCCCCGCATGGCGGGCATACACCACAAAAGCCGCGCCCACCGCCAGCAGCTCGGCCCAGGCAAAAGGCATCACCATGGTGGCGCCCTGGGCCCAGAAGAATGCCGCGATGCCCAGCGAAACGCCGCACAGCGACACGTAAAGCCACCCGAGCTGGGCCGGGGTGAGTGAACAGTGACGCTTGAGAAGCCACAGCACAGCATCGTGGCTGTGGGTGCCCTGCGCGGGCGGGGTGGCAAAACGAAACGCTGGCGTTGGCTGCAGCATGCGGCAACCCCCCAAAAAAACAACGGTCTGTGCCGGGCACGGGCCGCATGAGGCTCGGGAACATCCCCAAWATTCTGTTGTGAATTGTAGCCGGTTTGCCCTGCCGCTCCCCTGAAAAAGCCCCTGAACCGGCGCTCGCGGCAGGCGCCATGGGCGCCCGCGCAACGGCCCGGCCCCGAAGCAAGTTCTCAAGCGCCGGGCCGCCCGCCCTGCAGCATGCTGCGCATGTCGGCCACCGACACCGCGCTGAGCGCGCTGACCTTGACCTTGGGCGGCGCCTTCAGCGCGTGGCCGTAAATGACTTCGAAGGTCAGCGACAGGCGCCCGTCTTCGCCTTTGACGAGCTGGCGGCCCAGCGCGTCTTCAAGCCGCGCCTTCCAGGCCCGTCCGCGCAGGGCCGGAAAGCGCCCAGGGTGGAAGTTGCGGCCCAGCTCGGTGAGATCCTGCAGCAGTCGCGCCGGTGTCGCATAAGTCAATGTGATGCGCTCCATGTCCATCACCGGTTCGGCAAAACCGGTCTGCACCAGCATGTCGCCCCAGTCGTGCATGTCGGTCAACTCGTGGCCCGCGGGCGGCCAGCCCAGTTGCGCGTAGACCTCGCGCAGCTCTTTCGCGGTGTCGGGGCCCAGGCATGAAAACATCAGGAAACCGTTGACCTTGAGCGCCTGGTGCCATTGCGCCAGCAAGGCCTGCGGGTCGGCCGATTCGTGCAGCGCCATATTGGCCCACAGCATGTCGGCGCTGCCGGGCGGCGGCGCTTCGAAGCGCACCGGGGCTGCGGTCCAGCGCCGTGGCTTCCACCAGGGGGCCACGATGTGCTTTATGGCCTGCTGTTGGCGCTCCGGCCCGTTTTCCAGCACGAAGGCCGTCGCACCCGGATAGGTTTTCGCCAGTTGCGCATGGGCCTGCAGCCCGCCGCGCAGCGCGCCCCAATGCACCCAGGTTTGAGGCTGCAGCTTGATCCACTGCAGGCGGTCCATCATGCGGCGCGCCACTTCCTCATGCAGCCACGGCGAGGCCAAAGGCGCGCTGCGCTCCCAGCGGCTCACGGCAATTGGGTCCAACGTGGGCGGGCGTTCGGTGGGGGTCATGGAGGAAGGCAAAGGAAGAGAACGTGTATCGCTGAAAAGTACGCGAGTATATTGACACGGTGTTCACACGCTTGCTTGCTCCCTCCGCATTCCTGTCACGCATTCCCGGCTTTGCTTCAGGCTTTGCCTCCGGCATCGCGAGCCAGTGCGCGGTCTGCCGCAGCTGGCCCGCGCGGCAGGTATGCGGGCCTTGCGTGGCCCGTTTTGCGCCGCCGGCACTGCGCTGCATGTGCTGCGCCCTTGCCTTGCCGGCCGATCTTTCCGGAGGCCTTCGAACAGGCCCGCCGCTATGCGGCACCTGTGCCATCGAAGCGCCCCCGCTGGACCGCGCCTTCGCTGGCGTGGCCTATGCCTACCCCTGGTCCACGCTGGTCGCCGGCTACAAGTTCGGCGAGCGGCATGGCTGGGCCGCTTTTTTCGCCGGCCTGCTGCTGCAGTCGCCCGGCCTTGCCCAGGTGTTTGGCGAACTGGGGCCCGAAGACTGGCTGCTTCCGATCCCGCTGTCGGCTGAGCGCTTGCAGGCACGCGGCTTCAATCAGGCCTGGGAGCTGTGCGCCGCGCTGGCCCGGCAGACACAGACACCCGCCCGCCCCGACGCCGGGCTGCTGCTGCGCGTCAGGCACACGCGCCCGCAAAGCCAGCTCAAACGCAAGGAGCGGCTGGCCAACGTCAGGAGCGCCTTCCAGGTCGACCCGCTGCGCGCGGCGGAACTGCGGGACCGGCGCGTGCTGCTGGTGGACGACGTGATGACCAGCGGCGCCTCGCTGTACACCGCCGCGCAGGCTTTGCGCGACGCGGGCGCCGCGCATGTCACAGCGGTCGTTTTTGCCCGAACCGCACCCGCGTAGGGCCTGGCCCTAGAATCCCGGGCTCCGCTTCACCGGTCTCCCGCATGTTCAATATCGTTCTGGTCGAACCCGAAATCCCGCCCAACACCGGCAACGTGATCCGGCTGGCGGCCAACACCGGCTGCCGGCTGCACCTGGTGGAGCCGCTGGGCTTTTCGATGGACGACAAGCACATGCGCCGCGCCGGACTCGATTACCACGAGTACGCGCAGCTGCTGCGCCATGCCAGCTGGCTGGCCATGCTCGAAAGTGAGCAACCACCCGCGGACCGCCTGTTTGCCATGACCACCCGGGGTTCGGGCAGCATCTACGACGTGCGTTTCCAGCCCGGCGACTGGCTGGTGTTTGGGTCGGAAACCCGCGGCCTGGCGCCGGAGCTGCGGGACTCCTTTGCCCCTGCCCAGCGCCTCAAAGTGCCCATGCGGCCCGGCCAGCGCAGCCTGAACCTCTCCAACAGCGTGGCCGTCACGGTGTTTGAGGCCTGGCGGCAGAATGGTTTTGGCGGCGCGGCGCAAGCCTGACGACCGGCTGACGGCCTGCCAACCGTCCATCTGAGGCCGGTCCAAATGCCTTGCCAGGAACTAGGTACAAACCCTATGATTCACCCTTCGACTTTTTTAAGCGCGTGGATGCCGACACCCGGCGATTCCGGCCTTATCCCTTCCCATAGCCCCAGTTCACAAGACTGGCTGGAGTCTTCAGTGAACATGGTCATCAAGCGTATTTTTGGCAGGGCGGCGCCTGCTTTTTCCGATTCGGGGCGCCCCGTCGACCGCGTACCGCTGGAACAGGTCCGCGAAAGCCTGCTGGCCTTGCTGCACGACTGCCGCGACATGCGCTCCCAGCGGGTCATCTACCAGATCAACGTGGCCAAGACGCCGGCCGAACTGTGGCTGCTGCGCAGCGACCTGCACCAGTGCATCGCCCAGGCGCATAGCCAGGGTGAAGCGGCGGAGCGCATCAACAGCCTGATCGAAGTGTTTGAGGGCTGGCTGCCGGCCGGCCAGCTGCTGCGCATCTAGGCGCCCGGACTCCCCGCCCGCTCAGGGATAGCGCCGCACCAGCGACTCGGCCACGCACACCGGTTTGGCCGAGCCCTCACGTTCCACCGTCACCTCCCAGGTCATCTGCATGCCGTCGCCGGCAATGGCCTCGGTCGCCAGCAGCTTCATGCGCCCCCGCAGGCGGCTGCCCACCGGCACCGGCGCCGTGAAGCGCACCTTGTTGAGGCCATAGTTCACGCCCATGCGCGAGCCGGTGATGTCAAAAGACGACTCAAAAAAGCGCGGCAGCAGCGACAAGGTCAAAAAGCCGTGCGCGATCGGCCCGCCAAACGGCCCGGCGGCGGCTTTTTCGACATCGACGTGTATCCACTGGTGGTCGCCCGTGGCTTCGGCAAACAGGTTGACCTGCTGCTGGGTGATGGTGATCCAGTCGCTGACGGCGACTTCCTGGCCGGTGCAGGCGGCCAGTTCGGCCAATGTCTCAAAAATTCTCATGGCGCCACTGTAACGGCACCCATGCGCGCGCTTTGTCGGCTCAGCGACAAGCCGCCGCGCAAAAACCCGCTCTCAGCGGTCCAGCCACTGGCAGATGGCTTTCCACTGTTCCATGTCTTTTTCAACCCGGCTGGGCGCCACGTCGAACAGGGTCAGGCCGCGGGCCGCCAGGTGGATGTAGTTCTGCGTGTCGCGCAGGTAGCCCAGCACCGGTAGCCCCAGGCCTTCGACGAAGGCGCGCAGCTTGTCGGCGGCGATGGTGCGCGAATCCACGCGCATGCCGACGATGCCCACCTGCATCTTGCCGGCGTGTTTGTGTTCGGCGAGCTGGTCCAGGAAGGTGCGAGTGGCGAAGATGTCGAACACGCTGGGCTGCAGCGGCACGATGACCTTGTCGGCCAGCTTGAGGACGTCGTTGAAGCGCCAGCCGTGCAGGCCGCCGGGGGTGTCCAGCACCACGTGCGTCGTGCCCCTGGGCGGCTTGACGATCAGGTCGGCGTTCACATCCCAGGTGGCGATCTGCCGGGCGGCCGGCGGCCTGAGGCCCAGCCACAGCCGCGAAGACTGCTGCCGGTCGGCATCCCCCAGCATGACCGAATGGCCCTGGCTGGCGAAATATCCGGCAACGTTGGTGGCCAGCGTCGTTTTGCCGACGCCCCCCTTCGGATTGGCGATCACAACCACGGGCATGCGAATCTCCTCGGTTTGGAACTTGTCGTTCCTGGGAACTCTTGGTCTTGCTTTTCCGCTATGGTAACGGCATGGACAGCGTTATCACAACCACAGAAAAACCCACGGGCCAGACCGCCAACCCTGACATTTATGTCATTGCAGCCCATCCGGCCTGGCGCGAATCGCGGGTCAACCGCCCCCTGATGGAGGCCGCGCGGGCCCAGCCCCGCGTGCGGGTGCAAGACCTTTACTCGAGTTATCCGGACTACGCCATCGACGTGCCCAGGGAGCAGGCCGCCCTGGAACGCGCGCAGCTGGTGGTGCTGCTGCACCCCATCCAGTGGTATTCCATGCCCCCGCTGCAAAAGCTCTGGCTCGACGACGTCTTCAGCTACGGCTGGGCTTACGGCGAAGGCCACGGCGACGAGAACCACGGCAAGGGCCGGGCGCTGCAAGGCAAGGACTTGTGGCTGGTCGCCACCACCGGCGGCCCCGAGGACTCCTACCACCCGCAAGGCTACAACCGCTACTTTTTTGACGCTTTCCTGCCCCCGTATGAACAAAGTGCGGCGCTGTGCGGCATGCGCTTTTTGCCGCCGCTGGTGCTGCACGGCGCCCATAGCGTCGACCGGCAAACCGTCGCCAGCCACATCGCCACCTTCAGCCAGCGCCTGCAAAGCTACCCGGACTGGCCCGAACTCGAAGACCTGGAGCAGTGTGCCGCCTGCGTGGTGCCCATGAAGGACCGGCTTGTCGAGCACGAAGCCGCTGCCGTGAGGGCCCTCTGATGGAGCACGCGCCAACCTGGCTGGTCAACAGCTTTATCTATCTTGCGGCCGCGGTGATCTCGGTGCCCCTGGCCAAAAAACTCGGCCTCGGTTCCATCATCGGCTACCTGGCCGCCGGCATAGGCATAGGCCCCTGGGGCCTGGGCCTGGTCACCAATGTGCAGGACATCCTGCATTTCGCCGAATTCGGCGTGGTGCTGATGCTGTTCCTGATCGGCCTTGAACTCGAACCCAAACGCCTGTGGAACCTGCGCCGGCCCATCTTCGGCTGGGGCAGCGCGCAGGTGCTCGGCTGCGCCGCCCTGCTCACCGGCACGGCCATGGCCTTCGGCGTGGGCTGGCAGACGGCGCTGGTTGCCGGGCTGGGCCTGGCGCTGTCGTCGACCGCGATCGCGCTGCAGGCCATGGGCGAGCGCCACCTGATGCCGACCTCGAGCGGGCAGGCGGGCTTTTCCATCCTGCTGTTCCAGGACGTGGCGGCCATCCCCATCCTGGCGCTGCTGCCGCTGCTGGGCGCCATGGCCGGCGACAACGAGGCCGTCAGCCACAGCGGCCGGGCACTCGAAGCGCTGAAGATCGTCGGCGCCATCGCCGCCATCATCCTGGGCGGCCGCCTGCTGTTGCGCCCCCTGCTGCGCTGGATCGCCAACAGCGGCACGCCCGAGATCTTCACGGCTGCTTCGCTGCTGCTGGTGGTCAGCATCGCGGCGCTGATGCAGTTCGTCGGCCTGTCCATGGCGCTGGGCGCCTTCCTGGCCGGCGTGCTGCTGGCGGAAAGCGAATACCGGCGCGAGCTGGAAACCGACATCGAGCCCTTCAAGGGCCTGTTGCTGGGCCTGTTTTTCATCGCCGTGGGCATGAGCATCGATTTCGGCGTGCTGTTGCGCTCGCCCGGCCTGATGGCCGCCATCCTGGTGGGCTTTCTGGGCCTGAAGCTGGCCGTGATCTACGGCCTGGCCAAACTCATGAAACTGYCCTTCCAGGAGCGCCCGGTGTTCGCGGTGCTGCTGGCGCAGGGCGGCGAGTTCGCCTTCGTGGTGTTCCAGGCGGCCGCCGGCGCACAGGTGTTTTCCGCCGAGACCGCATCGCTGCTGATAGGCGCGGTGGCGCTGTCCATGCTGCTGAGCCCGCTGCTGCTGGTGGCCGTCGACAAATTCTGGGTGCCGCGCTACGCCAACTGCAACCTGCCCCAGATGGAGGAAATCTCCGAGCAGCAGGAAGCGCCCATCATCATCGCCGGCTTCGGCCGCTACGGCCAGATCGTCGGCCGCATGCTGCTGGCCCAGGGCATCCCGGCCACCGTGCTGGACCACGACGCCGAGATGATAGAAACCGTGCGCGCCTTCGGTTACCGCGTCTTCTACGGCGACGCCACGCGCCTGGACCTGCTACGCACCGCCGGCGCGGCCACCGCCAAGATCCTGGTGTTGTCGGTGGACGACATGGAGCAGTCGCTCAAGATCGTCGACATCGCGCGCGAGAACTTCCCGCAGATGCAGATCGTCGCCCGCGCGCGCGACGTGACGCACTGGAACGCGCTTCGCGACCGCGGCGTGATGCTGGTCGAACGCGAGGTCTTCGAGTCCAGCCTGCGCAGCGCGCGCAGCGTGCTGGAGCTACTGGGCCAGCCGCCGCACGAGGCGCGCCAGGCCGCCATGCGTTTTCGCCAGCACAACCTCGACCTGTTTGAACGCATGTACCCGCACCGCAAGGACCGCACCAAGGTCATCGCCGTGGCCACACAGGGGCGGCTGCAGCTGGAAGAACAACTGGCCCAGGAGCGCCAGCAACAGGCGCAGCGCCGGCCCGCCGGCTGGCAGGACGGCCCGGAAGCGCCGAAGGCGGAATAAACAGGCAAGCGGCAGGAAAGAGCCTCTTGAGAGATCCCCGCCTCGCGCTTGGCTCTTGAGTTAGCGCCTGAGCTGTTCGGCCTCGCGCCGCCGCTGTTCCATCGCGCGGCGCTCCACACACACCGCATGGTTGGTGAAAGCCGGCTTGGCGCATTGATCGTTCATGCAGATCTGGAAACCGATGAGCATGCGGTCTTCGCAGGCCTTGCGCGGGTCGCCGGACGACACGGACGGCGCCGGTGCGGCGGCATGCTCGGCGGCCGCGGGCACAGCTGCGGTACCACCGGTTTTGGCCTGCGCGGCTTGCTGTTTGGCAAGCCGTTCCTTCTCCAGGGCAGCCTTCCTGGCCGCGAGGGCCTGGGCCGCCGCGGCCTTGGACGCCGGTGACAGGGGTGCGGCAGCCGCCACCGGGGCCGAAGCCGGCGCCGCCGCGGGCTGGGCCTGCGCGGCCTGCACCACCGGCTCCGCAGCCTTCGCCGTCGCGGGCGGGGCACCGGCATCGACCGCAGCCGCCGGCTGGACGGACTCGGCAACCGGCACCTTCGGTTTGCTGAACTGTTTGATGCCGATGCCCAGAATGGCAAGACCCACCAGCCCCGCCACGCCCAAGGCAAGGTAGCGCGACGTCGGTACTGAAGTCTTGGCGGTGGCGGTGGCTGGCTCTGCCGGGCGGGATTTGCGCCTGGACTCCGTCTTCGACGGCCTGGCGGAGGACTCGGTGGCGGCAACCGGCGCCGCAAGCTTGTTTGCGGCGACTGCGGCCACGGCGCGCGCCGCGGCAGGCTTGGCTTCTGTTGGTGCCAGGGCGGCGTCGCTGAACACGGTTTCAGGCCACTCGGAAGCTTGTTCCTGCACTTGCGGCTGTTGTACCTGCGGCTGCGCTGGCGGCTCGGCCTGCGCCGGCATGGCCATGACCGGCGCGCCCAGGCGCGTGGCATCCGGGTCGTCCGCGGCGGGTGCGGGCGGCATGGCGGGAGATGTCACCGGCGCCTGCGCCGCGGCTTCCTCCAGCGCCTTCCAGGCCATGTCGGTCGACGTGCCCGAACTACTTGCCCCGGGGACGGACGCGTCCTGGCCCGCCGGTCGCGGAACGATCAAGGTGCCGGTGCCCAGGCGCCTGCCGATGTCGGAATCCTCACCACCGGGCACGCCCATCTTCTTCAGGCGGCGGCGCGCCAGGTCGGCATAGATGCCGGAAGGGAACCTGGTGAGAAAGCCCTGGATGTCCTCGACATCCATGGATTCCTTGATCTCTTTCCAGTAAACCAGCTCGAGTTCCTGCGTCACCACCGAGATGTTGGCGCTGGTACCGGACTGCAGGTCGACCAGCGCCTCGCCGGCCAGCAGCGTCGACGTCCAGGTCGAGTTGGTACCCGGCCCGGGCGGCAGCGCCGGCGGCAGCACCTTGGTGTCGGCCGCTTCGCGGGCTGCGGCCTGCAGCGCCGCGAGGAAGTCCTGGGCGCTCGCATAACGCTGGTCGCGCGACTTGGCCAGGGCTTTGGCTACCACCGCATCGATCGCCGCGGGCAGCTTGGGGTTGAAGCTGCTGGGCGCGGCGGGCGTGTGGCCCACGATCTGCTGGATGGTGGAGAAATCGGTGTCGCCGTCGAAGGGCCGCTTGCCCGTCAGCAGCTGGTACAGCACGATGCCGGCGGCGAACAGGTCGGCCCGCGCGTCTATGGGACGGCCCTGCACCTGCTCGGGCGACATGTATTTGAGCGTGCCCACCATGGAGCCCTGCGTGCGCGTGGCCTCGCCCGAATCCTGGATGCGCGCCACGCCGAAGTCGGTGAGCTTGACCCGCCCGCTGGTCTCTATCAGCAGGTTGGCCGGCTTGATGTCGCGGTGGACGATGCTTTGCCGGTGCGCGTAATCCAGCGCCGACAGCAGGTCGCCCATGATGCCCAGGGTCTGCTCCAAGGTGTAGAGGTCACCCCTGTCCAGGTGGTGTTTAAGGTCGTCGCCGTCGACGAACTCCATCACCAGGAAAGCGATATCGCCGTCGCGGTCGGAATCGTAGACGCTGACGATGTGCGGGTGCTGCAGGCGCGCCGCCGAGCGGGCCTCGGTGCGAAAACGCACTTCGTATTCGGCGGCCGCCTCTTCCGAGAGGTTCTCCACCTTGATGGTCTTGATCGCCACGCGCCGGTCCAGGTTCGGGTCGCGTCCCTCGTACACCAGCCCCATCGCGCCCTTGCCGAGGACGCTGATCAGATCGTATCGGCCAAGCTTCTTGAGACTCATGAGGAGATGGAATTGGGCGAAATGGGCTGGGTGGCAAAAAAGGCGGGATGGCCTGCGGGCTGCCCAGAAGCCCGGCTACGTCTTGAAACAAAAATCGATTCTAGCTTGCATCGCCGGGAGGGCAAACCTTTGAAAAACAGTAACTTTTTCCGGCCCGCCGCAGCCATCGGCGATCAGGTGCGTATCGAAAACGCCACCAGCGGCGCGTTGTCGTCCTTGCGGTCGCAGCCCGGCACGATGTGGCCGCTGCCCACCAGGTAGCACTCGGTGCGCCGCAGCACCACGGCTTCGCTCTGGTTGCCCAGGTAGACCCAGGTGCCGTAGCTGGAGGCGTGGTCTGCCATTCGACCCGATAGACGTGGCTGGCTTCAGCCCGGCCGCGCAGGTACATCGGGCCCATGCTGCGCAGGGCGGCCCTTTGCACCGGCAGCAGCGCCGTCCAGACGTTTTCGGTGGTGAGGATTTGCGCGGCGCCGGCCAGGTCGGCCAGACGGGCGGCGGAGTTCACGGTGTCACCGAAGCAGTCGCCGTCGATCTCGACCACTTCGCCCGACTCAATGCCCATCTGCATCTGCACCGGTGCGCCGCTGCCGCCGGGCTTGATGGGCTTTTCCTGCAGGCGCTTCTGGATGCTGATGCAGGCCGAGAGCGCGTCGCCTTCATTCGGGAACACCACGAACAGGCCGTCGCCCAGCAGCTTGACGACCCGGCCCTGGTGCTGCTGGAACACCTGGCTGAGCACGCCGATGAGCTGCGTCACGAAACGCGACGCGGTCTCATCGCCCAGCCGTTCAAACATGCTGGTGCTGCCCACGAGATCGGCAAAGACAACGGTGGTCATGAAGGGAAGGTCAACTGCAATGTAAGCATATTGTTCTCATGCCCGCGATTCTCACAGAAATTCGCGAAATGCATGCCGGTAAAAGTCCCTGGGGCCGGGCTAAAACCTATTGAGGCATGGGGCCGCACTGGCGTCACACTGGACGCGAGAGGCGATTCGAGCTAAGGGACTGCTCACAAAACCCAGCGAAGCGGTCCTGGCTAGGCGCGTCGCCGCAGACAGTGCTACAGCACGGCAAGGCGGCGCAACAACGCCAGGAGGGTTTTTGAGCGGTCCCTCTCTCAATGGAAGCCGTCCCAGAGCAGCTTGCAGCCGGTCAACAGCATGCCGACATAGAGCAGGCGGTAAAACAACACCGGGCTGATGCTTCGCGCCATGCGCACGCCCATCCACACACCCAGCGGCGCCAGCGGCAGCAAGGCCAGCGAGGTCGCCATGTTGCGCAGGTCCAGCAGGCCCAGCCAGGCATAAGGAATCCACTTGGACAGGTTGATGACAAAAAAGAAGGCCGCCATGGTGGCCGTGAACTTCACCGGGCTCAGGCGCATGGGGATCACGTAGGCGCTCAGCGGCGGCCCGCCGGCGTGGGAGACAAAGCTGGTGAAGCCCGAAGTCACCGTCAGGATCGCCCCCAGCCAGCGCGGCGGCGGCGGGCTGTTGGGCCGGGGCGGGAACAGCAGGCGCTGCGCCAAAAACAACAAGGTGAATATTCCCACCAGGGCCGCGACCACCTTGGCGTCCAGCACCTTGAACAGCAGCGCCCCCACCAGCGTGCCCACCAGGCCGAAGGGAACCAGGAATTTGAGGAACTTGAAATCGAAGTCGCGGCGAAAGGCCGCCAGGCCCAGCAGGTCCATCAGCAGCAGCACCGGCATCAGGATGGCGGCGGCCTGCGGCACCGTGACCGCCAGCGCCATCACCGGCACCGCCAGGGATCCGAAGCCCGCGCCGAAGCCGCTTTTGCTAACGCCCAGCATCAGCACGGCGGGAACGGCAACGGCGTAGAAGAAGGGATCGGTGATCAGCGGGAAGCTCACGGCGTGTCTTTCGGTTTACCAACGCTCAACGCCGTGGCGTGCAGGCGTGAAAGGCAAAGGAACGGGAGGCGCCATGTTATCCGGCAACGCGGCCCACCACAGGGCAGGCCGCGCGGGAGTTCACTGAAGCCGCTCAGACGCGCTCAAGAATCACCGCGATGCCCTGGCCCACGCCTATGCACATGGTGGCCAGCGCATAGCGCCCGCCGCCCTTGTGCAGCTGGTTGACGGCCGTGGTCGCCAGCCGCGCGCCCGAGGCGCCCAGCGGGTGGCCCAGCGCGATCGCGCCGCCGTTGGGGTTGACGCGTGGGTCGTCGTCCCGCACGCCCAGCATGCGCAGCACGGCCAGGCCTTGCGCGGCAAACGCTTCGTTGAGTTCGATCACGTCCATCTGCGCCATCGTGAGGCCGGTCAGCGCCAGCACTTTTTGCGTGGCCGGCGCCGGACCTATGCCCATGATGCGCGGCGCGACGCCGGCTGTCGCCATCCCAACCACTCGCGCCTTCGGCGTGAGGCCATTCTTTGCGGCGGTGGCCTCATCGGCCAGCAGCAGCGCGCAGGCGCCGTCGTTCACGCCGCTGGCATTGCCGGCGGTCACCGTGCCGTCGGGCCGCACCACGCCCTTGAGCTTGGCCAGCGCTTCGAGCGAAGTCTCGCGCGGGTGTTCGTCCTTGCTGACCACAATCG
>NZ_JBFUBY010000039.1:0-20759 GCF_056405515.1 Polaromonas sp. P1_G2 | reverse complement strand
CCGCGAAGGCGCTGCCGTTTTTGCGCCAGAACAGTTCGGTGTCGATGCGGCAGGGCAGGGCCTTGCGGAAGGCGTTGAAGATGGGGCACAGCTGCTCGGGGTAATGCGCGCCGCCGGCGTGCGAGTGGTGCGCGAGTTCGTGCATGTTGCGGCCCAGCACCTGCTCCGCTTCATAACCCAGTTGCTCGGCGCCGGCGCGGTTGAYGAAGGTGCAGCAGCCGTCCATGTCGATGCCGAAGATGCCCTCTCCGGTGGATTCCAGCAGTTGCGACAGCCGGTCGCGCCAGAGCGGCTGGTTGACGCCGGGAAGGTGGGTGGGCGGCGTCACCGGCGTGGTCGCTGTGACGGGCATAACCGGAATGGCGATGTCTTCAAACATGCACTGCATTAGCAAGCCGCGTGCCCAGCTTGGTGCAGGCCCTGGCCTGCACAGTGCGCCAGGGCGGTGCGAAAACCGCAATAGCGTCTAGCCCCGCGAAAAGCGGGCCCCCAGTTTCCAGCTGCCGTCTGCCCTGGGCTTTCCGGACACCACCAACTGGCGAACGTTGGGATTCGGCTGGTCGAAGTCGCGGCGGGGCGCCGAGATATCGAGCACGTCCAGCTGGATTGCGTCGCCTTCAAACTGCACGGCCAGGCGTTTGCCTTTTTGCGTCAGAAACGCGGTATGGCCTTCCAGCCTGACCTCCGCCTCGGTGGCCATCGCCCACCGGACTGTGCTGCCCGGACGGGCGCCGAAAAGCTCGTCGTCAAGTTGCACCGCATCGCCCAGGAAACGGGCGCKGCGGGTGGCGCGCGTGACCTGGCCCGGCAACAGCGCTGCGGTCAGGTCTATCAAGGCTTCGCGCTCGTCAACCATGCGCAGCGTGGCCATGCCGCGCACACTGTGCGCCTGGCCGCCCAGCGTCAGTGTGTTGTGCGCTTCAGCTGACAGCCTGAAGACCTGCCAGCGTGTTGACTCCCGTCTCATGTTCCACAGGTCGATGCCGCGTGATTCCAGGCTGCCGTAGTCCTGCGCGCCGAGGTCTTTGGCCCATCGCAGGCCATCCAGGTCGAGCACGAAACTGCCCGCATCCATGTGCCCATGGCTGTGCGCCGCGCCGCCCGCCTTGATGGCGAACCACCACGCGTCCGGGTCGGACCATGATGAACGCCAGATGGCGAGCGGCTGCGCCCCCTGGCCCGAGAAACGGGTGGGCGCGGTATTTGCCGCGGTTCTTGTGGGCCACCACAACACCGAGAGGGGCGCGAAGCGGTCAGACAGGCCCTGCCCGTTGCGGATCATCTGGCGCTTGGCCGTCAACAGCGCGGGCTGATCCAGTTCACGGGCCATGTAGACGATGGCGCATGGCAGGCCCTGCGTCTCGTTGCCGTCGGCAAAATTGAAATACTTCCCGGACGGGCCGATGGCGTGTGCATAGAACTCCGCACTGCGCTTGAATCCAGGCGCATCGAGCAAGCCCCAGCCGTCGTCCCTGGTGTCGCGGAGTGCGGCGGCCAGCATCACCGTGTAGCTGCTTCCATAGCTCCAGTAGTCCGGCCCCTCCGGGTAGATCCCATCCGGCCGATAGGCATTCAGCCCGATAAATACGCCTTGGCGCGCCGCCGCGAGAAGGTCGATAGCCAGTGCGGGCTCATCTTCCTCCACGGCCAGCGCCCCCAGGACCATGCTGCCAATGCAAACCTGGTTCCAGTTGTTGGTGGACCTGAACGTTTTGTGGCCGTTGCGCGCCTGGGCAATGCCCTTGTCGACAATCGCGGCGCGCAGGGTGGCGCGGTCAGTGGCCGACAGATCGTTGAAAAGCCAGCTGTAGGAAATGGCCATGCCCGTGGTCATCTCGGCGAGGTCCAGGAAGGGATCCGGATGCCAGTCACTGAATGCAGCGACGGCGAGCATTTCCTGCCGGGCGCGGTCCAGGAAAACCCGCTCCCTTGTCACGCGGTAAGCGAAAGCCCACTGCAGGCTTCGGCGAATGAACTCGCGCGAGACACCCAGCAGGCGGCCGTCCTCGAGTTTGTGCGCTAGAGGAGGCAGGGCGATGTCGGTGCGGGCGCGTGCCAGCAGTGCTGCGGTGAAACGGGCAAGATCAGGGTCGGCTTTGCATCGATCAGGCAGGGAAGACCAATCGGTTTCGCTGGCAAGCAGTGTTGGGTGAGCCTGAACTGCTGGCGGCGGTTCGGCAGATTCGGCCATAAGCTGCAGGCTCCCGCACCCGGTCAACTGGGTGGCGACTGGAAACATCGCGGCAAGAAACTCGCGGCGTTTGAAAGGCATCCTTTTGTCCTTCAGCTTGCGTTAGCTTCGCGACCTGGCCTACGCAAGATTGCGGAGTAGCGGGTTAACAGGCTCCTAGTCCGTAAATTCAGTAAATAGGGTGCCGGCGCAACGCCCGCCTAAGCCATTGCGTGCGTAATAGTTCCAGCGATAGGCCATTTCGGTGTTGTCCTGGCAGGCCACACCCTTGTACAACTTGCCATAAGTGGCCCTTGCGCCCGAGGATGACCGGTAGCTGTCATGGGATTCAGCCACCAGCACGCCATCCTTGGGGTAAACCTTCAGCACGCCATAAGACGCATTGCTCGGAATGTCGTAGTCCACATAGAGTGTGTTTCGCTCGGCATCTCGCCCCGATTTTTCTATCAAGATAAAAACCGCCTGTTGCTGCTCAACCAGCTCCTGCTGCGTCAGGTGGGTAAATGATTGGGATTGGATTTTTTTGCCGAATTTCAGCGCGGGGCCCAGCACCAGCAAAGGTTTTCGCTCGCCCGTAGCGGCAGGGTTGAACCGATGTTGAAGCGGCTTCTTGAACCGGTTGACGACAGCCGAGAAAATTTCATCGTCGCTGAAGTTCTGGTTCTGCAGCTCCAAAGCCCAGACAGGGCTTGCGGCGCATAGCAGCATTGCCGCCATGAACGAGTGTGTTTTGAAATTGACCATGACCAAGCTTACCAAGCCAGGGCCCAATTCAGACGGCCGCGATGGCGGGCCCGCATCATGGCGCGAAGTCCTGAACTTCTTCGATAGGGGTTCTGGGCATATGCCAGGCATGAGCAAGCAAGGTGCCCAGCTTGGTGCAAGGCTGGATGCTTTTTGCGCGCCAAAGCGGTGCAAAACGCCGCCTCCAGGCGGGAATCCCTGTAAAGTCCAAGGCATGCTTATGATTTCCGGGGCCGCTATACGCTCCTTGCCGCGGCCCTCCTTGGCTCTTTTGATTGCCACGGCCCTGCTCGCGGCCTGCAGCCCCACCCTGAACTGGCGCGAAGTGCGGCCCGAGGGCACGCGCCTGGCGCTGCTGCTGCCCTGCAAGCCAGACAAGGCGCAAAAAAACGTGCCCCTGGGCGGGCCGGCGACGCCGCTGTCCATGCTGGGCTGCGATGCGGGCGGCGCCACCTTTGCCGTGGCAGTGGTGCAACTGGGCGATGCGGCCCAGGCCGGGCCTGTGCTCGCGCAGTGGCAAAACCTTACGCTGGCCAACATGAAGGCCGGGCCGGCACAGGTCTCGCCGCTCAAGCTGCCCGGGGCGGCTGATGCCATCCTGGTCAAGGCACAGGGCCAGCGCGCCGACGGCACGGCGGTGAGCGGGCAGGCGGCTTACTTTGCCCAGGGCGCGCAGGCCTTCCAGGTGGTGCTGTATGCCGACCGCATCGCGCCCGAAGTCGCCGAGACCTTTTTCTCCAGCCTTAAATTCGAATGAGTCGAATGACGACCGCCGAAACCTCTTTGTCCGCCGCGCACAGGGCATCATCCGCCGCGTCCGAGCCCGGCCGGCTGGACGCCTGGACCGGCGCTATTGTCTTCCTGGCTTTTGCCGCGGCCTATTTCTGTTCGGCGCTGGTGCGGGCCATCACGGCCACCTTGTCGCCGGTGCTGACACAGGATTTCTCACTGCATGCGCGTGACCTGGGCTTGCTGGCGGGCGGCTACTTCCTGGGTTTTGCCGCGACGCAGCTGCCGCTCGGCACCTGGCTGGACCGCCATGGCCCCAAGCGTGTGATCCTCAGTTTTTTAAGCCTGGCGGTGCTGGGCTGCCTGGCGTTTTCGCTGGCGACCAGCTTTGCCTGGCTGCTGGCCGCGCGTGTGCTGGTGGGCATGGGCGTGAGCGCCTGCCTGATGGCGCCGCTCACGGGTTACCGCCGCTGGTTCGAGCCGGGCACGGTGCTGCGCGCCAATTCCTGGATGCTGATGACGGGCTCGCTGGGCATGCTGGCCTCGACCCTGCCGGTGCAGTGGCTGATGCCGGTCACGGGCTGGCGGCCGCTGTTCTGGATCCTGGCGGCCATGATTTTGCTGTGCATGATGGCCATTGCCTGGGTGGTGCCGACCTGGAAGCTGAGCAGCTCCAGCGCGCCGGGTGCGCCGGCTGAAGCCGAGGCTGAGACCGGCTATGCGCCCATCTGGCGCAGCCGCTATTTCCGCAAAATGACGCCCATGGCCTTTTTCAACTACGGCGGGCTGGTCGCGGTGCAGACCTTGTGGGCCGGTCCCTGGATGGTCAAGGTGGCAGGTTATACGCCGCTGCAGGCCGCCACCGGCCTCTTCTCTATCAATGCCACCATGCTGGTGACCTTCTGGAGCTGGGGCATGGTCAATCCCTGGCTGGCGCGCCATGGCTGGTCGGCGACCCGGCTGATCACCTGGGGCGTGCCGGTCAGCATCGCGGTGCTGGCCTTCAACATCGCGGCCGGCACATCCACCGGCTGGCTGGGCTGGGCCCTGTTCTGCATGGGCTGCAGCGTGATGGGCCTGGCGCAGCCGGCGGTGGGCATGGCTTTCAAGCCCGCGCTGGCGGGCCGGGCGCTGTCGGCCTACAACCTGATGATTTTTGCCGGCGTGTTCGTGGTGCAGTGGGGCATAGGCCTGCTGATCGACGTGTTTGCGGCCCTGGGCCTGGGGCAGGTGGCCAGTTTCCAGGCGGCCATGGCGGTGTTATTGTGTTGTTGTATCGCCTCATATGGGTATTTCCTCAGTGTCCGCGCCGATAATTCAGTGGAACCCGCAAACCCATGAACGGCATTTTTATCATCGCCCACGCCCCGCTGGCCTCCGCCCTGCGCCAGTGCGTGCTGCATGTATTCCCCGACAACGCCCCCGGCGTCGCCGCGCTGGACGTCCAGCCCAACATGCCGCCCGAGGAAACCCTGGCCCAGGCGCGCATCATGCTGGCGCAACTGGGCACCTCGCATGCACTGGTGCTGGCCGACGTGTTCGGCGCCACGCCCTGCAACGTCGCGCAAAAACTTGTCGACGGCGTTCATTCCAAACTCATCACCGGCATCAACCTGCCCATGCTGCTGCGCACCATCTCCTACCGGCACGAGTCCCTCGACGCCCTGGTGGCGCGCGCCCTCATCGGGGCCACACAGGGCGTGATGCAGGTGGCCATCACCGCACCGCAGAACCAGGTACGCCGAAACCATGATCAAGACCAGCACGACCATCAGCAATAAGCTGGGCCTGCACGCCCGCGCCTCCGCCAAGCTCACCAAACTCGCCGGCAGCTTCGGCTGCGAAGTCTGGATGAGCAAGGGCGAGCGCCGCGTCAACGCCAAAAGCATCATGGGCGTGATGATGCTGGCCGCCGGCCTGGGCAGTACCGTCGAGGTCGAGACCAACGGGAATGACGAGCAGGCGGCCATGGATGCCATCCTCGCGCTGATCGCCGACAAGTTCGGCGAAGGGGAATAAACCGTGCCCAAGCGGATTTCAAGGTCGGGCCTGGCGTTTCGCGCCAATGAACGCGGAATCCAGTGTCGTGACGGGGATGAGGACGAGCTCGCCCTGGCCTGTTACCGCGAAGCCATCCGCTACAGGCCCGACTGGGCCAAGCCCTGGTACAACATCGGCCTGCTGCACAAATACCGCTGCGAATGGCGCGAATCGCTGGAGGCCAACCTGGAGGCCATCCGCCTGGACCCGTCCAGCGAAGCGGCGATCTGGAACGCCGGCATTGCCGCCACCGCCCTGGGCGACTGGGCCCGCGCGCGCAGCGCCTGGAAGCAGTACGGCATCAACGTCGGCGAGGGCGATGGGCCGGTCGACTACCCCATCGGTGCGACGCCGGTACGAGTGGCCGTCGACGGCGAGCCCGAGGTGATCTGGACCCGGCGCATAGACCCGGCCCGGGCCGTGATCGAAAGCGTTCCGCTGGCGGCTTCGGGCCGCCGACACGGTGATCTGCTGCTGCATGACGGCGCGCCCAACGGCTACCGCAAGATCGGCACGCGGGAAGCCGCCGTCTTTGATGAGCTGCAGCTGCTCCAGGCCTCCGCCTATTCAACCTTCGAAGCAGTCGTCGAGGGCGCGACCAGCGCCGACCTCGATGAGCTGCGCGCGCGCTGCGATGCCGAGCGTGTGGCCATGGAAAACTGGTCGGAAACGCTGCATACCCTGTGCAAGGCCTGCTCCGAAGGCCGGCCGTTTGCCGACGGCGGCCACAACCATGACGAGCCGGCCCCCAGCGGCGATTCGTGGCGGCTGGGCATCGCGGCGCAGGAAGCCGGCCAGGCCAGGCGCGCGCTGGACGCCTGGCTGGGCGCCAAGCCGGGGGCCAGGMTCTCGGCCTTCGAATGCGTGCTGGACGCGGCCGCCACGCCGCAAACAGGGAGTGCCGCATGACTTTTTCCGTCCACGGCCTGGCTGTTTCACGCGGCATCGCGATCGGCCGTGCCGTGCTCGTGGCGTCCAGCCGCGCCGACGTGGCGCACTATTTTGTCGACGATGCCAAGACGGCGGACGAGATCACGCGGGTGCGAGTGTCGCGCAATGCGGTGGTGGAGGAAATCACACGCCTGCAGCAGGACCTGCCCAAGGACGCGCCGCATGAACTCGCCGCGCTGCTGGACGTGCACCTGATGCTGCTGCAGGACGAGCAGCTGATCAGCGGCGTGAAGCACTGGATCACCGACCGCCACTACAACGCCGAGTGGGCGCTGACCACGCAGTACGAAATCATCGCGCGCCAGTTCGACGACATGGAGGACGAGTACCTGCGCGAGCGCAAGGCCGACCTCGAGCAGGTGGTCGAGCGCATCCTGCGCCACATGAAGGGCGTGGCCTCGCCGGTGCAGCCGGCCGGCCAGGCGGGCGCGGGCCGCAAGCTTTCGCAGCAGGACCTGCTGCTGGACGACACCACCGACGTGCCGCTGGTGCTGGTGGCGCACGACATCTCGCCGGCCGACATGCTGCAGTTCAAGCAAAGCCTGTTCGCCGGCTTCGCCACCGACGTGGGCGGCAAGACCTCGCACACGGCCATCGTGGCGCGCAGCATGGACATCCCAGCCGTGGTGGGCGCGCGCAGCGCCAGCCAGCTGATCAAGCAGGACGACTGGGTCATCATCGACGGCGACGCCGGCGTGCTGATCGTCGACCCTTCGCCCATCATCCTGGCCGAGTACGGCTTCAAGCAGCGCCAGGGCGAGCTCGAGCGCCAGCGCCTGAACCGCCTGAAGAACACGCCCGCGCTGACGATTGACGGGCAGCGCATCGAGCTGCTGGCCAACATCGAGATGCCCGAGGACACCGTGGGCGCGGTGACGGCCGGCGCGGTAGGCGTCGGGCTGTTCCGCAGCGAGTTCCTGTTCATGGGGCGCAGCGGCAAGCTGCCCGACGAGGAAGAGCAATACCAGGCCTACCGCAAGGCGATAGAAGGCATGCACGGCCTGCCGGTGACCATACGCACGGTGGACATAGGCTCCGACAAACCGCTGGACCGCCACGCCAAGGCGCAGGACACGCACCTGAACCCGGCGCTGGGCCTGCGCGCCATACGCTGGAGCCTGGCGGACCCGCCGATGTTCCTCACGCAGCTGCGCGCCATCCTGCGCGCGGCGGCGCACGGCCAGGTCAACCTGCTGGTGCCCATGCTGGCGCATGCCACAGAAATCCGCCAGACCATGTCGCTGATAGACCACGCACGCGCGATGCTCGACAACAGCGGCACGCCCTACGGCCCGGTGCGCCTGGGCGCGATGATCGAGATCCCGGCGGCCGCGCTCACGCTCAAGCTCTTCCTGAAGTACTTCGACTTCCTGTCGATAGGCACCAACGACCTGATCCAGTACACGCTGGCGATAGACCGCGCCGACGAGACGGTGTCGCACCTCTACGACCCCTGCCACCCGGCGGTGCTGCGCCTGATCGCCGACACGATCGCCGAATGCGATGCCCAGGGCAAGGGCGTCAGCGTCTGCGGTGAAATGGCCGGCGACGTGGGCATGACGCGGCTGCTGCTGGGCCTGGGCCTGCGCAGTTTTTCCATGCACCCCTCGCAAATCCTGGCGGTCAAGCAGCAGATCCTGCGCGCCGATGCCTCCAAGCTGCAGCCCTGGGCCGCACGGGTTTTAGCCAGCGAAGACCCGGCTGCCCTGCTGCAAGACTGAGCGGGGCCGGGGCACCGTCCCGCCGAAACAAAGCGAAACATGCCGTAACCCGGGCGAAAACACCTGCCTCCCCGGCGCAGGCACCATGAAGACCTTCCAACCTCTGCAAGGCTCTTCATGAAACACCGCATCAAAAAAACGCTGCTCGGCCTGTTCGGCGGGGCGCTCATCATCGGCAGCCTGGGCGCCTGCGCGCAGCGCGGCCCCGGCGGCATGCACGGCGACATGGGTTCGCCCGAAGCCCGTGCCCGCATGGTCGAAAAAATCGGCTCGCGGCTGGACCTCGATGCCGCGCAAAAACAGAAGCTCACGGTGCTGGCCGACAAGCTGCAGGCCCAGCGCACCGCCCTGCGCGGCACCACCGAGCCGCGTGACACGGTTCGCGGCCTGTTCGCCGGCAACAAGCTGGACCAGGCCGGTGCGAAAAAACTGATCGATGAAAAAACCGCGGCCCTGCAGGCCGGCAGCCCCGAGGTGATCGCCGCCGCGGCCGATTTCTTCGACAACCTGCGCCCCGAGCAGCAACAGAAAGTGCGTGACTTCATGGAACGCGGCCGCCGCTGGGGCCACCATGGCTGAGGCGCTGTTCTTTCCGCCCGCCCGCATGGCGCGGGCTGTGCGGCGCGTGAGCACCGTGGCCGGGACTGGCAGCGCCAGTGGCGGCGTGCGCCTGCTGCTGCGCGCTGAAGGGCTGGTGGTGCTGGCCGCTTCGGTGGCGGCCTATGCCCAGTTCGGCGCGGGCTGGGGCTGGTTCGCGGCGCTGTTCCTGCTGCCCGACCTGTCCTTCCTGGCCTACCTCGCGGGGCCGCGCTGGGGCGCACTGGCCTATAACGCGGCGCATTCTTATTTAGGTGCGGTCGGTTTGCTGGCCGCGGGCGTGCTTGGTGCTTCACCGATGTTGCTGGCGGCGGGGCTGGTCTGGTGCGCGCACATCGGCTTTGACCGCCTGCTCGGCTACGGCCTCAAGTACAGCGCGGGTTTCGGCCATACCCATCTGGGCCGGCTGGGTCCACAAGACCCATGGTGAAAACGGCCCATTCCTGGCGCATGCTGCGCGGCTTCCTGTTGCTGGAGTCCGGCCTGCTGGTGGCCGCCTCGCTGGTGCACAGCGGCCTGCTGTTGCGGGGCCATGCCCACGGCCAGGCCCGCATCGCCGAGGCGGTGATCGCCGCCGTGCTGCTGGCGGCCTGGGGGCTCAGTTTTGTGCTGCCCGGGCGCACGCGCAAGCTGGCGCTGCTGGGGCAGTCCTTCGCGCTGATCGGCACGCTGGTGGGCCTGTTCACCATCTTCATCGGCATAGGGCCGCAGTCGGCGCCCGACCTGGTGTTCCACCTCGCCCTGGTGACCCTGCTGCTGGCGGGCCTGTACTTTGCACGCCGCGCGAGTTTCATATGATGGCCGCATGCCCCGCATACTCCTGATTGACGACGACGARCACCTGGCCGCGCCGCTGGCCGCTTATTTCGCGCGTTTTGACTTCGTGCTGGACAGCGCGCTGCGCCCCGGCGAGGGCCTGGCGAAATTGCGCGCCGGCGCTTATGACGCGGCCATCCTGGACGTGATGCTGCCCGAGATGGACGGCTTCGCGCTGTGCCGCGAGATCCGCAAGGAAAGCGACATCCCGGTCATCATGCTGACGGCGCGCGGCGACGTCATGGACCGCGTGGTCGGCCTGGAGCTGGGCGCCGACGACTACCTGCCCAAGCCTTTTGAGCCGCGCGAACTGGTGGCGCGCGTGCAGACCATCCTGCGGCGCCAGCGCACCGTGGCGCCGGCCGGCCCGCGCCGTGTGTTCGAAGGCCTGGTGATCAATACCGAAACGCGCGAGGTGCTGCGCCTGGGCGAGAAGGTCGAGCTGACCGGCACCGAGTTCGAGCTGCTGGCGCTGCTGGCGGCCGACCCGGGCAAGGTGTTCAACCGCGACGACATCCTGAACCGCCTGCGCGGCCACGAGGCGGAGCTGTACACACGCGCGGTCGACATCGTGGTGAGCCGGCTGCGCAAAAAACTCGAGCCGCTGGACTGCATCAAGACGCTGCGCAACGCCGGCTACACGCTGGCGGTGGGCAAGGCGGGCGCGCCATGAGGCGGCCCAAGCGCTGCCGCCCATCCCGGCCCGAGCGCTGGCGCCACCGCTGGGGGCACTCGCTGCGGCTGCGGCTGATCACGGTGTTCCTGCTGCTGGCGCTGGCCATGGGCGCGGTCTTCATGGGCGGCATGCAGCGCGCGTTTTCCAGCGGCTGGCGCGATGCGGCCAGGCCGCTGATCATCGACTACACGGACAGGCTGGTGGCCGACCTGGGCTCGCCGCCCGACCTGGGCCGCGCGCAGGCGCTGGCGGCGCGGCTGCCGATTTCGATCCGCATCGAGGGTCCGCAGGTGAACTGGCAGTCGCACCCCGAGCGCCATCGCTTCGAGGGCCGTACCGGCGAGTGGCTCAGCCGCACCACGGCCGACGGCCACAAGGTGATCTTCGGCCCCGGCACCATTCCCTCGCATGGCATGTTCGGCTGGATCACGCTGGCGCTGCTGCTGGGCCTGCTGGTGGGCGCCTATTCCTATGTGCGGCGCTTGCTGCGCCCGCTGGACGACATACGCGCCGGGGCCGAGCGTTTCGGCCGCGGCGTGTTCGACACGCCCATCCCGCTGCGCCGGCGCGACGAACTCGGCGACCTGGCCGGGCGCGTCAACACCATGGCGCACGACATCAAGGCCATGCTGGACGCCAAGCGCGGGCTGCTGCTGGCGCTGAGCCACGAGCTGCGCTCGCCGCTGACGCGCGCGCGCCTCAATGCCGAGCTGCTGCCGGTGGCGGGCGAGGGCAGCGCGCCGCGCGAACGCGAGGCGCTGTTGCGCGACCTCGGCGAGATGCGCGACCTGATCAGCGACCTGCTCGAAAGCGAGCGCCTGGCCAGCCCGCACGCCGCCTTGCAGCGCGAGACGGTGGACCTGGCCGCGCTGGCGCGCGAGGTGGTGGCCGACATGCCGCAGGCGGCGGGCGTGGAACTGGACCTGGCGACTGACCTGCCGCCGCTGGCGCTGGACCGCATGCGCGTGCGCCTGCTGCTGCGCAACCTGCTGGATAACGCGCTGCGCTACAGCGCCGGCGCGGCCAGCCCGCCGCGCGTGTCGCTGCATGCGGCGGAGGGCGGCGGCGTGCTGCTGGAGGTGCGCGACTTCGGCCCCGGCGTGGAGCCGGCGCAGCTGGAACACCTGACCGAGCCTTTTTTTCGCACCGACGGCGCACGCCAGCGCGCCACCGGCGGTGTCGGCCTGGGTATGTATTTGTGCCGGCTGGTGGCGCAGGCGCACGGCACCCAGCTGGAGCTGAGCAACGCGGCGCCGGGGCTGGCTGTGCAGGTGCTGTGGCGCTAGCCGCGCTTCAACCGGCTGGCTGCGCGCTTTTGCTGTACATCACGTCGGTACGCAGGACGTACTTTGTGCCGCTGGCAATGGGCGCACCCTGGTGCCTCATGGCATGGGGGAAAACCAGGGCCATCCCTGTGGACGGCTTGATGATTTCCCACTGGAATTCCGTGTTCCCGCCTTCATAGCCTTCGTTGAGGTAGATGATGAAAGTCAGCAGGCTGACCTCATCGTCGCTCTTGAAATAAAACCCGTCTTTGTGCCATTTGAAATACTGGCCGGGGACGTAGCGGTAAAACCGGAACCGTTCATTGAACCCCGACAGCGTCCACTGGTCGAGCTCGTTCGGAAGGCAAGGCCGCGCGCGTTCAAACAGGGTTTTCGCGAGCGCCGGGTCGTCAAAAACAATCCGGTCGTTGTTCCTGATTTCCCTGGCTATTTCAGCGCCATTGGCGGTCTGGATGGCGGCCTCTTCATAGCCGGTTTGTTCGCTGCCACCGATGTAGACGGCGCATTCCTGYGGCGTCAGGAATTCCTTGAGCGTGAACAGGCCTGCGCCGTGGCTGATCTTTTCCATGGGGAGACTCGTTGTTTTGGGTGGGCCCGATCATAGGGCTGGTTCATCACTGGCGGGCTGCCCGGAGCAGACCTCGCGCACGCAGGCGCGCAGCCAGCGGTGCGCCGGGTCGGCATCCAGCCGCGGGTGCCACATCAAGGACACGGTGATGTCCGGCGTGGCGACCGGCAGGGGAAAGCTCAGCATGCCGGCGCGCAGCTTGCCGGTATGCCGCTCGGGCACGCTGGCGACCAGCTCGGACTCGCGGGCCAGGGCCAGTGCTGCGGAAAAACCGCCGACGATGGCGGCGACCTCTCTTTGCAGCCCGAGCGGCGCCAGCGCCTCGTCCACCGGTTCCGCGCCCAGGCCGCGCCGCGAGACGGCGATGTGCCGGGCGGCCGCATAGCGGGCTGACGTGACTTCACCCTCACTCAGCGGGTGGCCCATGCGCACGACACCTATGAAACGGTCGCGGAACAAGGCCTGCACACGCAGTTCAGGCGCCGTGGTCTTGCCGATCACGCCGGTTTCCAGGTCGACGGCGCCGTCGCGCAGAGGCGTGCTGTCCTTGTCGAGTTTTTGCACAAAACACAGGCGCACGCCGGGTGCTTCGCGGCCGACGCGGGCAAGCAGCGCCGGCCCGAAGTTCTCGACAAAGCCTTCGCGGGTGCGCAGCGTGAAGGTGCGCACCAGCCGTGTGAGATCCAGCTTTTCGGCAGGGCGCAGCACCGCTTGCGCGTCCTGCACCAGTTGCCCGACCTGTTCGCGTAATTCGATGGCCCGCGGCGTGGGCACCAGGCCGCGCCCGGCCCGGACCAGCAGTGGGTCGCCGGTGGTCTCGCGCAGGCGGGCCAGCGCCCGGCTCATGGCCGAGGGACTGAGCCGCAAGCGCTTGGCCGCGCCGGCCACGCTGCCTTCGGCGAGCAACACGTCGAGCACGGCGAGCAGGTTGAAATCGGGGGTGGACATGGACTAACCATAGCGCATTTGCCTGTGACATGGCGTTTGATGCACGAATAAAGTGCAAATGCTGCGTCTTCCGCTATGTGAGGCAAAAACTTAGGCTTGAGACCTCGGGTAACTCCATTCCGTGAGTTGCCAACGAAATAGAAAGCGCAGTCCATGTCCAAGCCAATCCCAGCCAAACCCGATAAGGCCGCCCCGCCCTCCATGCCAGCCTCCGTGCGCTGGGCACTGGCCGGCCTGTCACTGTCCATGCTGCTGTCCTCGCTGGGCACCAGCATCGCCAATGTCGGCCTGCCCACCCTGGCGCAGGCCTTTAACGCCTCTTTCCAGGAAGTCCAGTGGATCGTGCTGGCCTACCTGCTGGCCATCACCACCCTGATCGTCGGCGCCGGGCGGCTCGGCGACATCGTCGGGCGGCGGCGCCTGCTGCTGGCGGGCATCGCCCTGTTCACGGCGGCTTCGGTGCTGTGTGCTGTCGCGCCCACGCTCTGGCTGCTGGTCGCGGCACGAGCGGCGCAGGGCCTGGGCGCCGCCGCCATGATGGCGCTGACCATGGCCTTTGTCGGCGAGACGGTGCCCAAGGCCAGGACCGGCAGCGCCATGGGCCTGCTCGGCACCATGTCCGCGGTGGGCACGGCCCTGGGCCCCTCGATGGGTGGGGTGCTGATCGCCGGCTTCGGCTGGCGCGCGCTGTTTTTTGTCAATGTGCCGCTGGGCCTGCTCGCGCTGTTCCTGGCTTACCGCCACCTGCCGCAGGATCGCCAGGCCGGGGCCGGTCAATCCGGCAGGGCCGGTTTCGACGCCGTGGGCACGCTGTTGCTGGCCCTGACGCTGGCGGCCTATGCGCTGGCCGTGACCCTGGGGCGTGGCAATTTCGGTGTGCTCAACATCGCGCTGCTGTCGGCGGCGGCACTGGGCGCCGGCCTCTTTGTGTTCGCCGAGGCCAGGGTCGCATCGCCGCTGGTGCGCCTGGCGATGTTCCGCGACCCGGTGCTGAGCGCCAGCCTCGCGATGAACGCGCTGGTCGCGACGGTGATGATGGCGACGCTGGTGGTCGGGCCTTTCTACCTGTCGCGCGCGCTCGGGCTGGGCACGGCGCTGGTGGGGCTGGTGCTGGCGGCGGGCCCGGTGATGGCCGCGCTGAGTGGTGTGCCGGCGGGCCGGCTGGTCGACCGCCTGGGTGCGCCGCGCACGGCGATTGCGGGCCTGGCCGCCATGGTGGCCGGCTCGGTGGCGCTGTCGCTGCTGCCGGGACTGTTCGGCCTGGCGGGCTACATCGCCGCCATCGCCGTGCTGACGCCCGGCTACCAGCTGTTCCAGGCCGCCAACAACACGGCCGTCATGGCGGAGGTCGCGCCGGACCGCCGCGGCGTGGTGTCCGGCCTGCTGAGCCTGTCGCGCAACCTCGGGCTGGTCACCGGCGCTTCCGTCATGGGCGCGGTGTTCGCGTTCGCTTCGGCGGCCAGCGACATCACGGCGGCAAACCCCGAGGCGGTGGCCACGGGCATGCGGATCACCTTCGCGGTCGCGTCAGTCCTGGCCGTCGGCGCGCTGGCTTTGGCGCTGGCAATCCGTGCGCTCGCGGCGCCTAGCGTGCCCGCGTGCCCAGCACCGCCGCGCCTATGATCATCACGGCCGCCAAGCCTATGCTCCAGCTCAGCGCGCGGCCGCTGACCCCCATCAGCAGCGCGGTGGAGCCCAGCGGCGTGAGATAGCTCAGGATGCCGATCTGCCGGGCGTCGCCGAGCTTGAGGGCCTTGTCCCAGAGGAAGAACGCCGCGCCCAGTGGACCGAGGCCCATCACGGCCAGCAGCAGCGCGTCTTGCACCGAGAGCGTGGCGGCAGGCTCCAGCGCCCAGTGGCACAGCAGCGACAGCACGCCCGACACCAGGCCGAAAAGGCCCATGGCCGCAGTGGGGAAGGCCGGCACCCGTTTTGTCAGCAGCGAGTAGCTGGCCCAGATGAAGGCCGAGCCGAGTGCCGGCAGGTAGCCCCATGACCAGCCGCCTGTGGCGGTGCCGCCAGCTGCACCCAGGATGGCGATGGCCGCGCCGGCAAAACCCAGCAGGGCCGCGGCCACGTGCACCGCGCGCAGCTGCACGCCGCGCAGGAACAGCGGCGCCAGCACCACCATGAAGAGCGGCCAAAGGTAGTTCACCAGGTTGGCCTCGACCGCCGGTGCATGCCGCAGCGCAATGAAGATCAGGAAGTGAAACCCGAAGAGGCCATACACGCCAAGCGCCAGCGTGGCGGCAGGAATTTTCCATTGCGTGCGGTCTCGCAAGACAAAGGGCAGGGCCAGCACGCTGCCGATCAACAGCGCGACGCCGGTGAGCAAAAAAGGCGGTACGTGTTTGAGTGACACCCCGAGCGAGGCAAACAGGGCCCAGAGGGCGATGGCGCCCAGTGCATAAAGATTGGCTGGCATGGCCGCAAGCATAAAAGTCGCAGTGCCCGCCGTCGTCGCGCAAGCACGGTCTGCCGTCGCGCAAACGGGGCCTAACGGGGGGTCTGTGTCCTACAGGAATGCCTACATCCGGTAACCAGCTTCACCTCCCAGGCGCGGGGCGGACACTTGGCGGGCACGGGCCGGGCTTGAAATGAGGGCTCTCATCCCACTTCGAGGAGACCCCATGAAAAAGCTTTCCATTCTTTTGCTGTCGGTGATCGGTTTTATGGCCTTGTCAGGCTGCGTGGCCTATCCCGTGCCTTATGACAATGGGCCGCATTACCGCGGCGGCGGCCCTGGCTACGGCGGCCCGCGCTACGACCGTGACGGCGACGGCGTGAGCGACCGCTACGACCGCCGGCCCAACAATCCCAACCGTTACTGATTTGCCGGGTTTGCGCTTGACCGCCGCCTGAGGGCGGCAGTCAGCGCCGAGGGCGAGTTGTAGCCGCAGTGCAGCGCGGTGTCGGCCACGCTCATGCCGCGGCCGCGCAGTTGCAGCGCCAGGTCCAGGCGTTGCCGGCGCAGCCAGTGCATGACGCTGAGGCCGGTTTCGCGCCGGCAGCGCGCGGCGAATTGCGTGGGGCTTGAGAACACCTGCGCGGCGAGTTGCGCGACGCTGAGCGGCTCATGCAGGCGCTGCTGCGTCCAGGTGGCCAGCTGTTCCCATTGAATGGGGCGCTGGTAGCGCGCGGGTGTTGAAACCTCCGGCAGCGACTGCCAGGCCTCGAGCAGCAAGGCCGGGCCGTAATGCTGCGCCAGGCTGCCCCGCTGCTGCAAAGCATGCGCCAGGTAATTGCCCAGTGCCAGGGCTTGCGCGGTGTGGGCCGGGTCGTAAGCACAGCGCGCCCAGCCGGCCTGCGTGGTGTCCAGCACCAGGCAGCGGGCACCTCCGCGAGATTCAAAATCATGGTGCTCACCGGGCGGGATCACGCAGCCCTGGCCGGCCGCGATGCGGTGCCCGCGCCCCTGCACTTCCAGTTCAAGCACGCCGTCCAGGCTCAGCAACACCTGGAAGTGCCCATGCGCATGGCTGCTGTGCGAGGCGCCGTAGTGGCGCAGCGACAGGGAGTTTTGCGGCGCGTGCATCACGCGAATATCAAATGGCGGCGATGGCCGCGTCGGCCTTGTCGGCGACACCGGCCGCATGGGCCTGCTGGTCGGCGTGGTAGCTGCTGCGCACCATGGCGCCGACGGCGGCGTGGGTGAAGCCCATCTTGTAGGCCTCTTCCTCGAACATCTTGAAGGTGTCGGGGTGCACGTAGCGGCGCACCGGCAGGTGGCTGGTGGAGGGCGCGAGGTACTGGCCTATGGTCAGCATGTCGATGTTGTGGGCGCGCATGTCGCGCATCACCTGCAAAATTTCCTCGTCGGTCTCGCCCAGACCGACCATGATGCCGCTCTTGGTCGGCACGTCGGGGTGCAGGGCCTTGAATTTCTTGAGCAGGTTCAGGCTGAAGGCGTAGTCGCTGCCGGGGCGCGCTTCCTTGTACAGGCGCGGCGCGGTTTCGAGGTTGTGGTTCATCACGTCGGGCGGTGCGGCCTTGAGGATCTCGAGCGCGCGGTCGTCGCGACCGCGGAAGTCGGGCACCAGGATTTCAATCGTGGTAGCGGGCGAGAGTTCGCGAATTTTCTGGATGCATTCGACAAAGTGGCCGCTGCCGCCGTCGCGCAGGTCGTCGCGGTCCACGCTGGTGATCACGACGTATTTCAGTTTCAGGGCCGCGATGGTTTTGGCCAGGTTCAGCGGCTCGTCCTTGTCCAGCGGGTCGGGCCGGCCGTGGCCGACGTCGCAGAAGGGGCAACGGCGCGTGCACTTGTCGCCCATGATCATGAAGGTGGCCGTGCCCTTGCCGAAGCATTCACCGATGTTGGGGCAACTGGCTTCTTCGCAGACGGTGTTGAGCTTGTTCTCGCGCAGGATCTGCTTGATCTCATAGAAGCGCGTGGTCGGGCTGCCGGCCTTGACGCGTATCCAGTCAGGCTTCTTGAGTATTTCGCCCTGCACCACCTTGACGGGGATACGCGAGAGCTTGGCCGCGGCCTTCTGTTTGGCCAGCGGGTTGTAGCCTTCCAGGGCCTGGACTTCGCGGACCACCGGGTTGGCCGTGGTTTGGAGGGGGTCGGGTGTGCTCATGAATGTGTTTCGTGTTGGCGGCAGGTTCTTAAGGAGCCAGGTAGGTGACGAGCTTGCGGCCCAGCACATCCGCGGCTTCCTGCCAGCTTGCCGATACCCCGATTGTAGAAAGGTCTGTGGTTTGCAGTCCCACATAGCCGCAAGGGTTGATGCGCGAGAAGGGTTCCAGGTCCATGGCGACATTCAGCGCCACGCCGTGGTAGGTGCAATGCCGGCTGACCTTGATGCCCAGGGCGGCGATCTTGCCGAGGCCGCGAAACGGGTCGGCCGGGTTCAGCGGGCCGGTCAGCGCGGCGTGCGAGGCCGGGTCGTCCAGGCGCACGTAAATGCCGGGTGAGCCGGCCACGCGGTGGCCGGTGACGCCGAAATGCGCCAGGGTCTTGATGACGGACTCCTCGATGCGGTAGACGTATTCTTTGACGTAGTAGCCGGCGCGCTTGAGGTCTACCAGCGGGTAGGCCACGACTTGGCCGGGGCCGTGGTAGGTCACCTGGCCGCCGCGGTTGGTCTGCACCACCGGGATGGCGCCGGGATTGAGTACATGGTCGCTTTTGCCCGCGAGGCCCTGGGTATAGACCGGCGGGTGCTCGCAGATCCACAGCTGGTCGGGCTCGCCCTGCGCCGCCTGTAGCCCGCCTTCAGCGGCGCCGGCCGGGTGGCGGGCGGCCGTGAAGGCTTGCATGGCTTCATAGGTGGGCAGGTAGTCGACCCGGCCCAGGTGGCGTGTTTCGGCCTGCATCCGCGGTCCGTCTTGTTTAGAGGACCACTTTGACCATGGGATGCGTGGACAGCGTGCGGTAAAGCTCGTCGAGCTGCTCGCGGCTGGTGGCCGTGACGGTGATGGTCACACCCAGGTAGTTGCCGCCCTTGCTTTCGCGCAATTCAATGGTGGAAGCGTCGAAGGCCGGGTCGAACTGGTGCGCCACCGAGGTGATGGCGGCGACCAGGCCTTCGACCTTGGGGCCCATGACCTTGATGGGGAACTGCGACGGATATTCGATCAGCGACTCCTGGCGCGAAGGCTCGGAGCCGGGGACTCCGATGATTTTCGGGGTGTTCGGAGTATTGGGCGATGTCGTCATGGCAAGGGGTCCTTTCAGGCCTGTTTTACACGCTGGTATTGGGCGTACAGCTTGGCATAGATGGGGCCGGGCCGGCCTTTTTCCAGGCCGTGGCCCACGGGCTGGCCGTCGAGCAGGGTGACCGGCAACACTTCCTTTGTGGCCGAAGACAGCAGAATTTCATCGGCCGCCAGCACTTCGTCGCGTGTGATGCGGCGCAGCTCGAAGGGAATGCCGGCGGCGCGGCAGATTTCCTCGATCAGGCCGAAGCGTATGCCTTCGAGCACCAGGTTGTCCTTGGGCGGCCCCATGACTTTGCCGTCCTTGACGATCCAGACGTTGCTCGAGGAGGCTTCGCTCAGGTGCTCGCCGCGGAACATCACGGTTTCCACCGCGCCGGCGTCGACGCTGATCTGCCGCGCGAACACCGCGCCCAGCAGGCTGGTGCTTTTGATGTGGGCTTTTTCCCAGCGGAAGTCGTTGGCCGTCACGCAGGCCACACCGGCCTCGCGCTGCTGAGCGCTGGGCAGTTTCATGGCATTGGCCACCGCGAACACGGTGGGCGTGAGGCCGGGCAGCATGGGGTGGTCGCGCATGGCCACGCCGCGGCTGAGCTGGATATAGACAAGCTGGTTGCCGCTTTCGGCCGGCGTACCGGTGGATTGCGCGTGGGCCGCGACCAGTTTCAGGGCCATGGCCTGCCATTCGTCACGCGTCATCGGGTTGGGGATGCGCAGCTCGGCCAGGCTGCGGTCCAGGCGCGCCATGTGCTGCTCAAAGCGGAACAGCCGGCCGCCGTAGGCCGGCACCACTTCGTACACGCCGTCGCCGAAGATGAAGCCGCGGTCCATCACGCTGATCTTGGCGTCTTTCAGGGGAGTGAATTCGCCGTTGAGGTAGCAGGGCGTGTCGGGAAGGCTGGGGGAAGGCGTGGTCATGGTGAAGTTGAAGAAGAGAAAAAGTGGATGCCGGATTGTCCGGTGTTTAGCGGTGGCGGCGCTTGAACCAGACGCGCAGGCGCCAGGCCAGCTTGACCAGCAGGTAGCCGGCGGTCGAACCCAGCACCGCAAACAGGCCCATGCCCAGTATGGCAGGCCCGCCGAAGGAGGCGAGCCAGGCGACCACGCCCACGCCTTCGGAGATATGCACCGGCGGTGGCGCATCGAGCACCAAGCTGCCGACCTGGTAGGCCAGCCAGAGCCAGAAGCCCACGGTGAAGGGGTTGGTGATGAACGTAATGCCGGCCGCGACCGGGATGTTGGCGCGCCACCAGACGCTGTGGGCCGCGGCCGCCACGATTTGCGCGAACGGAAGCGCAAAAGCCCAGAAGATGCCGATGGCCACGCCGCGCGCCACGGCTTCGTGCTGCAGCCGCCACAGCTGTGGGTCCAGCACACGGTGCGCCACCGGCCTGAGCCAGGGATGGGCGGCCAGCGCCTCGCGGGTCGGCACCGACGCCTTCAGGCGTTCCAGCCAGCCGGCGGGTTTTCGGGGTTTGTGCCGCGGCTTCTTCTTCACGCGAGAAAAATGACGGCGGCGATGGCCAGCGCGCCCAGTGCGAGGTTGACGATGGCCAGGGTGGCGATCTGCCCGACACGGCGTCCGCCCTCGGGCCAGTCGGAGGCGCTGACAGCCAGCTTGAGGCGGCGGAAAGGGCCGAAATACAGGTGGCCGAAAAGCGCGAACATCAACAGGCCCAGGCCGAACATCAGGTGCCAGCCGGTGGGCGCGGTTTTCATGCCGACGGCCAGCAGCATGGCCAGACCGGTCAGCAGCAGGATCGCGATGGAAACCCAGACCCCCACAAAAAAGCGCCGCAGCACCTGCACGATCAGGGGCATCAGGGGC
>NZ_JBFUBY010000038.1:0-20939 GCF_056405515.1 Polaromonas sp. P1_G2 | reverse complement strand
ACCGGAGACCGTGGATCCTGTCGCCACATCGGCCTTCCCGACACCGGCGCTGCGCCCGCATAATTCGCGCTTGAACACCGCCAAACTTCGTGGCGCCCTTGGCCTGCAGCTTCCGGCATGGCAGCAGGGCGTGGCCCGCATGCTGGCAGAAATTACCTGATCGCTCAAACATGACTCAACGCAAAGGCATCATCCTGGCCGGCGGCTCCGGTACCCGCCTGCACCCGGCCACATTGGCCATCAGCAAACAGCTGCTGCCGGTCTACGACAAGCCCATGGTGTATTACCCGCTGAGCACGCTCATGATCGCCGGTATCCGCGAGGTACTGATCATCAGCACGCCGCAGGACACGCCGCGCTTCGAGCAGCTCCTGGGGGATGGATCGCAGTGGGGCATGAACCTTCAATACGCCGTGCAGCCCAGCCCCGACGGCTTGGCCCAGGCTTTCATCATCGGGGAGAAGTTCCTGAACGGCGCGCCCAGCGCCCTGGTGCTGGGCGACAACATTTTTTACGGCCACGACCTGCACAGGCTGCTCAATGAAGCGGATGCCGAAACGTCGGGGGCGACGGTGTTTGCCTATCACGTAAAGGACCCGGAGCGTTACGGTGTCGTGGCGTTTGATGCCACCGGACGCGCGCGCAGCATTGAAGAAAAACCGGCCGCACCCAAAAGCAATTACGCCGTCACGGGCCTGTATTTTTATGATGCCCAGGTCGTCGAGATCGCCAAGTCGATCAAGCCAAGCGCTCGCGGCGAGCTTGAAATCACCACGGTCAACCAGCGCTACCTGGAACAGGACCAACTGAAGGTGCAAATCATGCAGCGCGGCTATGCATGGCTGGATACCGGCACCCACGACAGCCTGCTGGATGCCAGCCAGTTCATCGCGACGCTGGAGCACCGCCAGGGGCTCAAGATTGCCTGCCCGGAGGAGATTTCCTGGCGCAACGGATTCATTGACGACGCCCAGTTGCACAAGCTCGCCGAGCCGCTGGCAAAAAGCGGCTACGGCCAATACCTGCAGAATCTTTTGAAGGAGGCCGGCCGGCCATGAAAGTCACACCGACGCCGATCGCGGACGTGCTCATCCTCGAACCCCGGGTGTTCGGTGACCAGCGCGGCTTCTTCCTGGAGAGTTTCAACCAGCGCGCATTCAATGCCGCGACCGGCACCGATTTCAGCTTTGTCCAGGACAACCACAGCCGGTCGGCAAAAAACGTGCTTCGCGGCCTGCACTACCAGGTCGGGCAGCCGCAAGGCAAGCTGGTGCGCGTCGTGCGGGGTGCCGTCTTCGACGTCGCGGTCGATATCCGCCCCGCATCGCCGACTTTCGGCCAATGGTTCGGCCTGGAGCTCAGCGAGGAGAATCACCGGCAGCTGTGGGTGCCGCCCGGCCTTGCGCACGGCTTCCTGGTGCTCAGCGACAGCGCGGAATTTTTGTACAAAACGACTGACTACTATGCGCCCGAGCAGGAGCGCTGCATTGTCTGGAACGACCCCACGCTGGGGATCGCCTGGCCCCTGGAAGGCGGCTCGCCCCTGCTTTCAGGCAAGGATGCCGCGGGTTTGAGCTTTAAAGAGGCGGTGTCCGCACCCTAGAACCCGTGGGTTCTTAAAGGCTTGCCAGGCCGACGAGGTCGCTGTCCTGGGCGTCGGGGGTGAACCCGCTGACGTGCTTGAGCAGCAATATCCGCAAGGTGGCGGTGTCGTTGGCTTTCACCGCCTGCTTGAGCACTTCCAGGTCTCCGCGGAAATCCGCCCAGGGCACAAATTCTTCGTGCGCTTTGAGGATGCGGGGATGCAGCGTCGCGACGGGGTTGTCGCCGATCAGCAGCTCTTCATACAGCTTTTCGCCGGGGCGCAAACCGGTGACCTCGATCGCGATGTCGCCGTCGGGGCGGTTTTCGTCGCGCACCGTGAAGCCGGAGAGCTTCACCATGCGGCGCGCCAGGTCGATGATGCGCACCGGCTGGCCCATGTCCAGCACATAGACTTCGCCGCCTTCGGCCATGGCGCCCGCCTGCAGCACCAGCTGGGCGGCCTCGGGGATGGTCATGAAATAGCGCGTCACGTCGGCATGGGTCAGGGTGATCGGGCCGCCGGCCTCAATCTGGCGCCGAAACAGCGGCACGACGCTGCCGCTGCTGCCCAGGACGTTGCCGAAGCGGACCATGGCAAAGCGCGTGCGGTTGTTCACTGCAGGGGCTCCAGGGCCGAAACTCGGGGCCGGTGTTGCCGAGAGCGCTTGCAACACCATCTCGGCGAGACGTTTGCTGGCGCCCATGACGTTGGTGGGCCGCACGGCCTTGTCGGTGGACACGAGCACGAAATGGCTGACACCGGTTTCTATCGCGGCGCGTGCCGTATTGAAGGTGCCCAGCACATTATTGGCGACCCCCTCGGCGGGATTGCTTTCGACGAGCGGAACGTGTTTGTAGGCGGCTGCGTGGTAAATCGTGTGCGGCTGGTAGGCCCGGCAGATTTCCAGCATGCGGCCGTAGTCGCGGACATTGGCCAGCAAGGGTGCAATTTCCAYGGCCTCGCCATGTTCGGCAATGCGCCGGCATAGGTGACCCAGCTCCTGGTGGATGCTGTAGAGGCCGAACTCGCTGTGTTCGACAAGGATCAGGCGCGCGGGCCGCTCCTGCAGTATCTGGCGGCACAACTCGCTGCCGATGCTGCCTGCGGCGCCGGTGACCAGCACCACTTTGCCCTTCAGGTTGCGCGCCAGCAGCGCGCGATCGGGCGGCACGGGATCGCGGCCCAGCAAATCTTCCACATCAAGGTCTTTGATGTCCGCCAGGGCCACACGGCCATGGGCCAGGTCGGTGAGTCCGGGCAGGGAACGCACGTGGACCGGGAGTGGCTGCAGTTCGTTCAGGATCTCGTTGCGGCGGGCTCGGGTAATGGACGGCAGTGCCAGCAGCAGGTCGGTGATTCCGTGTTGTTCCACCAGGCCTGGCAGTTCTGCCGGTGCGTAAACCGGCACGTGATTGATGGTCAGGCCTTGCAGCGCCCGGCTATCGTCCACAAATCCCAGCAGTTTGAATTCATGGGAAGTGGCGATGGCATTGGCGATTTGCACGCCAGCGGAGCCTGCGCCGTAAATCAGCAAGCGGCTGACTGGCATGTCCCGGCGCTGGCCGGCTGAAAGACTGCTCAACCATTGCCTGGCAACAGCACGGCTGCCGCCCACCAGGAGTATCAATATCAGCGGTTGCAGCAGGCCAAGGGAGCGCGGCACATCCGGCCAAGACATGACTACCAGCAGGCCGGAAAACACGACCGCATACAGCGATACGGCGATCACCAGCGCTCGCATCGCGGCCATGCCGCTATGCCGGAAAACCGCGCGGTAAAGACCGTTGCGCCAGAAAATCGGAGCGGCCAATAAAGGTGCCAGCGCATAAGGCAGCCACTGGTGGATGCTGTAGGGCCAATGCAGGGTATCGAGCCGAAGCGAGTAGGCCACCCATACAGCCACGACGCCCGTGACGATGTCAGCGAACGCCACCATGAGTTGCTTGACGCGCCGTGACTGGCCCAGCAGTTTTTGTTTGATCATTGACTTTGCATCGTAAGTTAGGCCGGCCCGGCGGCTCAATGGGACACGCCGTCGCGACGCAACACCTTGGCTGCGGTCAGCCACAAAATCCGGATGTCGAACCAGAGCGAGCGCCGGCGCAGATACTCTGCGTCCAGCGCCACCTTTTGGGGAATCGGCAATTCGTCACGACCATTGATTTGCGCCCATCCCGTCAGTCCCGGCACCAGCTCGTGCACCCCTTGCGCCGTGCGCAGGGCAATCAGGTCGTCCTGGTTGAACAGTGCCGGACGGGGTCCCACGAAGCTCATGTCGCCAACCAGGATGCTCCAAAGCTGCGGGAGTTCGTCGAGGCTGCTCTTGCGCAGGAACGGGCCGATCGGGGTCAGGTGCGCCGCCGGGTTCTCCAGCAAATGCGTGGCGACGGCCGGTGTGCCGGTGCGCATGCTCCTGAACTTGGGCATCCTGAATATGCGGTTGTGGCGGCCAACGCGATCGGACCAGTACAAGGCGGGGCCGGGGGACGTGAGCCTGACCAGGACAACGATRATCAGGATGGGAAGGGCCAAGACGGCCGACAGCATGATGGCCAGGGCCAGGTCAAATAGCCTTTTCAAAGGAACTGCACCTTTTGCTGAGTTGTTTTGCTTTTCATGAATGATCCCTTTTTACCCAGCCTCCCGGGTAGCGCTGTTGTTTCCACAACAGCGTTTGTGACGCTCGATTCTATGCTGACGTCCTTCGGGGAACGCAGGCATTTCAAATAGGGATGTTGGCCCTCTGCCCTCCACAGAGTTGAAAAAGAAGTTTCATGTGGCTATACTGTTCATCAGTTGAACAAGCCCCTCTCCAAAAGGATGCCAATAGGTGGCATCGACACCCGTTTCCCCTGATCTGGCCGGTCAATCCAAACAAAGATGTCCACTGAAGAGTCCCATTTGCAGGTGCTGCGTTTGCTGCAGACAAATCCACGAGTCAATCAGCGCGGCTTGGCGGATGCCTTGGGGATCAGCCTTGGCAAAACAAACTACTGCCTCAAAGCGTTGATGAGCAAAGGGCTGATCAAGGTGCAGAACTTTCGTAGTAGTGATAACAAGCTTGCGTACGCCTATCTGCTGACGCCGTCAGGGATGGCGGAGAAGTCGAAGCTGACGGCGAAGTTTTTGAAGCGAAAGCTGGCAGAGTATGAGTCGTTGCAAGCGGAAATCGAGCAATTGAAAACCGAGATTGACAACGAATGAACTTACCTACGATTCAGGCAAGGCCGGTAGTTCTCTGTGGTGGATCCGGAACGAGGCTCTGGCCACTTTCGCGAACAGGCTTTCCCAAGCAATTCCTTTGTCTTACGGGTGAAGAGAGCCTGTTTCAGCTGGCTACCAAACGATTGATGAGCGTAGGTAATGCGCAAATTGATGTTGGAGCTCTGTACATCGTTACCAATGAGGAGCACCGTTTTCTGGCGCAAGAGCAATTGCGCGAAGCGGGCATTGAACTTGAGTGTTCGCTTCTGGAACCCGTGGGACGTAACACTGCGGCAGCGCTGACTCTGGCCGCTCTTGCTGCAATGGAAAATGGGGATGATCCTGTTCTGCTTGTGACTCCCGCTGATCAAACTGTCGTCGATCAGCCGGCTTTCGCCACCGCCATGCAGGCGGCAATTCGCGAGGCTGCCACCGGCGGCATCGTCATCCTTGGTATCACGCCGGATCGGCCGGAATCCGGCTATGGCTACATCAAGACTGCCTCGAGTGCCGTCCCGCCAGTGGAAAGTTTTACCGTGGAGCGTTTTGTCGAGAAGCCCGATGCCTCAACGGCACAGCGATATCTCGATGAGGGTGGGTATTACTGGAATGCCGGAATGTTCGTGCTGAAGGCCTCGGTGTGGATGGCGGCGCTGGAACGTTTCCGCCCGGATATTGCCCGAGCTACTCGCGCCGCATGGGCAAAGCGCAGCATCGACCAGAAATTTGTTCGTCCCGGAAAGCCGGAATTCACCGCCGTCCCCGCCGAATCCGTCGATTACGCCGTGATGGAACACTGCTGCGGTAGTGATTTTTCGCTAAAAATGGTCCCGCTTGATGCAGGCTGGAGTGACCTGGGCGCTTGGGATGCCGTCTGGCAAGTCCTGCCCAAGGACGACAAGGGCAATGCCTGCTTTGGAGACGTCTTGACCGTTGACAGCCGGAATACCCTGGTACATGCCACCAGCCGTCTTGTCAGCCTTGTGGGCGTAGACAACCTCATCGTTATCGAAACTCCCGACGCTGTCCTGGTGGCTGATCAATCTTGCAGCCAGGACGTCAAGCACATCGTCAACCAGCTCACTGCTGGCGGGCGGGAAGAACTCGCGATGCACCGCAAGGTCCATCGCCCCTGGGGTTGGTACGACAGCATCGACGATGGGCCGCGCTTCAAGGTCAAGCGTATCCAGGTCAAACCCAAAGCAAGTCTTAGTCTGCAAAAACATCATCACCGGGCAGAGCATTGGGTGGTGGTCAAGGGTACAGCGGAGATCACCTGCGGGGACAAGACGACCATGCTTACCGAAAACCAATCCACTTATATTCCCTTGGGCGAAATTCATCGCCTGACCAACCCCGGCACGATTCCGTTGGAAATTATTGAAGTGCAGTCGGGCAGCTATTTGGGTGAAGACGATATCGTCCGTTTTGAAGATCGGTACGGACGGAGTGACCGATGAGGGCCGCCGCAAAGATTTATGTCGCCGGCCATCGGGGCATGGTCGGCTCGGCCATTGTCCGTCGATTGCTGGYCGCGGGCCACCCGGCCGAGCTGTTGCTCACCCGCACCCACGCGGAGCTTGACCTCACGGACCAGGCCGCGGTGCGCCGTTTTTTCGAAACCGAAAAACCCACGCAGGTGTATCTCGCGGCAGCCAGGGTCGGCGGCATCCACGCCAACAACACTTATCCCGCCGGGTTTCTTTATGAAAACCTGATGATCGAGGCCAACGTCATCGACAGCGCTTACAGAAGCGGCGTGCAGAAGCTGCTGTTCCTCGGATCCAGCTGCATTTACCCGCGCCTGGCCGCGCAGCCCATGCGCGAAGATGCCTTGTTGACGGGCACGCTGGAGCCCACCAATGAGCCCTACGCGATTGCCAAGATCGCCGGCATCAAGCTATGCGAGAGCTATAACCGCCAGTACGGCGACAGCCATGGCCTGGACTACCGCAGCGTGATGCCGACAAATCTGTATGGCCCCGGGGACAACTACCACTCCGAGAACTCCCATGTGATCCCGGCGCTCATCCGCCGCCTCCATGAGGCGAAGGTGAAAAATGCGCCGCAGGTGATCATCTGGGGCAGCGGAACACCGAAGCGGGAGTTTCTGTATGTCGATGACATGGCCGCTGCATCCGTCYATGTGATGGACCTGGACAAGGTGAGCTACGACCGGCATGTGTTGCCCATGCAAAGCCATATCAACGTCGGCGTCGGCAGCGACATCAGCATCCGTGAACTCGCCGAATCCATCGCCCGCGCGGTCGGGTATTCCGGCGAGTTCAGCTTCGATACCAGCAAGCCGGACGGTGCGCCGCGGAAGTTGATGGACAGCGCCAGGCTGAACGCACTGGGCTGGCATGCGGAGGTCGGCCTTGAGCAGGGGCTGGCGGCTGCGTACCAGGATTTCCTGGGATCGCATTCGAGCGCACAACCTCAGTCACAACCGGCCCGAAAATAAAGAAAGCCTCACACGATGTCCTCACAACAAAAGGTTGCATTCATCACCGGCGTTACCGGGCAAGATGGTTCGTATCTCGCCGAGCTGCTGCTGCAGAAAGGGTATATCGTGCATGGCCTCAAGCGCCGCACGAGCCTGTTCAACACCGACCGCATCGACCACCTGTACCGGGACCGCCACGAAAGCGGGGTGCAGTTCTTCCTTCATCACGGCGATATGACCGATTCGTCCTCGCTGATCCGCATCATCCAGCAGATCCAGCCGGACGAGATCTACAACCTCGCGGCGCAGAGCCACGTGGCGGTCAGTTTCGAGGAGCCCGAATACACGGCCAATTCGGATGCGTTGGGCGTGCTGCGCCTGCTGGAAGCGATCCGCATTCTTGGCCTGGAGAAAAAGACCCGTTTCTACCAGGCGTCCACCAGCGAGCTGTATGGCCTGGTGCAGTAAACCCCGCAAAAGGAAACGACACCTTTCTATCCGCGCAGCCCCTATGCGGTGGCCAAGCTCTACGGCTACTGGATGGTGGTCAATTACCGCGAGGCATACGGGATGTATGCGTGCAACGGCATTCTGTTCAATCACGAAAGCCCTGTGCGCGGCGAAACCTTTGTAACGCGCAAGATCACGCGCGCGCTGGCACGCATCAAGCTCAACCTGCAGGACTGCCTCTACCTCGGCAACATGGACGCCAAGCGCGACTGGGGGCATGCACGCGACTACGTTGAAATGCAATGGCTGATGATGCAGCAGGAAAAACCCGAGGATTTCGTGATCGCCACCGGCGTGCAATTTTCGGTCAGGGATTTTGTCGATGCCGCAGCCAGGGAACTGGACATGCGCATCCGCTGGGAAGGAACCGGCGTCGACGAGAAGGGCTATGACGGCAGCGGCAGATGCATCGTCAGCGTGGATCCGCGCTACTTTCGCCCGACTGAAGTCGAGACCCTGCTGGGCGACCCGACCAAGGCCAAGGAAAAACTGGGCTGGACGCCCAAGACCACGTTCGCCGAACTCGTCGCGGAAATGGTGCGCGAAGACCTCAAGGCCGCCGAGCGCGATGAGCTGATCAAGCACCATGGCTTCAAGACGATGGATTACCACGAGTGACCGTGCAACGTCATCAGTCCCTGTTTGAACTTCTGCGCCGGCTGTGGCCTCACATCAGCCCGCGGCGCAGGGTCCAGCTGGGCGTCCTGTTTGTCCTGATGATCCTCGCTTCCCTGGCCGAGGTGATCAGCATCGGGGCGGTGTTGCCGTTCCTGGGCGTGTTGACCAATCCGGAGCCGATTTTCAGGCAGCCTTATGTGCAGGGCATGATCCAGTGGCTCGGGTTGACAGAGTCCAGGCAACTGCTGTTGCCCTTGACCGTTGTGTTCGCCGTGGCGGCGATTGTCTCCGGTGTGATGCGCTTTATTCTCCTCTGGGCGCAGACGCGGCTGAGCCATTCCATCGGCGCCGATTTCAGCATCAGCATCTACCGCCGCACGCTCTACCAGCCTTACGCGGTACACCTGGCGCGCAATAGCAGCGAGGTCATTGCCGGCATTTCAGGCAAGGCGAACGGGCTGGTGAACGGCACCATTCTGCCCATCCTCGCCATCGTCAGTTCCCTGCTGATGCTGGTGACCATCGTGGCGGCCCTGACCGTGATCGAGCCGCTGATTCCCTTTGTCGTGCTGGCAGGCTTCGGCACGATTTATGTGTTGATCCTCCTGGCGACCAAGAAGCGGCTTGTCGAAAACAGCATATGCATCAGCCGGGAGCAGAACCAGGTCATCAAGGCGCTGCAAGAAGGCCTCAGCGGGATTCGCGATGTGTTGATCGATGGCGCGCAGGCGGCGTACTGCAAAACCTATCTGAATGCAGACCAGCCGCTTCGGCGGGCAATGGCCAACGTCCAGATCACCAACAGCAGCCCGCGCTTCGGCATCGAGGCCCTGGGCATGGTGGTCATCGCCGTGCTGGCCTATGTGCTGGGCAAGYGGCCGGAAGGCATTACCACCGCGATCCCCGTGATCGGCGCCATGGTGCTGGGGGCGCAACGCCTGTTGCCTGTGATGCAACTGGTCTATTCGAGCCTGGCGCACATCCATGCCGGCCGGGCGCCCTTGCAGGACACCCTGGAACTGCTCGACCAGCCTTTGCCCGCCTATGCCAGCGAGCCCCGGCCGGAGCCGATCGCGTTCCGCCACAGCATCGATCTGAAAGGCCTGCGCTTTCGCTATACGCCGGACGGCCCGCTGGTGTTGAATGCATTGAATCTGACGATACCCAAGGGCGCCCGCATCGGCTTCATCGGCAAGACGGGCAGCGGCAAAAGCACGCTGCTGGACATCGTAATGGGCCTGTTGCCGCCTACCGAAGGCACCATGCAGGTCGACGGGGTAACGATCACCCCGCAAAACCATCGCGCCTGGCAGGCGAATATCGCGCATGTGCCGCAAGCGATTTTCCTGTCCGACAGCACTATCGCGGAGAACATTGCCTTCGGCGTGCCTCCAGGCCAGATCGATCAGGTCCGCCTGCGTGCGGCCGCCGGGAAGGCGCAGATCGCGCAGACGATTGACACCTGGGACAAGCAGTACGAAACCATGGTCGGCGAGCGCGGCATCCGTCTGTCCGGGGGGCAGCGTCAGCGCATCGGCATCGCCCGGGCACTGTACAAGCAAGCCAATGTCATCGTGTTCGACGAGGCCACGAGTGCACTGGATAGCGAGACCGAACAGGCGGTGATGCAGGCAATCGACAGCCTCGGCGATGAGTTGACCATCCTGATCGTGGCCCATCGTTTGACGACACTGAAGAATTGCTCCCAAATCGTCGAGCTGAGTGCCGGCGCTGTCAAACGGGTGGGCTCCTATGCCGAAATCATCAKCCACCCTTCACAAGGTATTTCCCAATGATTCCCTACGGCCGACAAGATATTTCCCAAGCCGACATCGATGCCGTGCTGGAAGTCCTGAAATCGGACTTCCTCACACAGGGGCCGATGGTCCCGTTGTTCGAGCAGACCATAGCCACTCACGTGGGCGCCGGGCACGCCGTCGCGGTCAATAACGCCACCGCGGCACTGCACATCGCATGTCTCGCGCTCGAATTGGGAGAGGGTGACTGGTTGTGGACATCGCCGATCACCTTCGTCGCCAGTGCCAATTGCGGCCTGTACTGCGGAGCGAAGATCGACTTTGTCGACATCGATCCCGCCACCTACAACATGAGCGTGGAAAAGCTGGCCGAAAAGCTGGCATTGGCGGAGAAGGAGGGCCGGCTTCCCAAAGTGGTCGTTCCCGTGCACTTCAGCGGCCAGTCCTGCGACATGGCGGGCATTCACAAGCTCAGTCAGCAATATGGATTCAAGGTCATCGAGGACGCATCGCATGCCATCGGCGCCAGCTACCAGGGCCAGCCGGTCGGGAACTGCAGATACAGCGACATCACCGTGTTTAGTTTCCACCCGGTGAAGATCATCACGACCGGTGAAGGCGGCATGGCGCTCACCAATGATCCCGCTCTGGCGAGCCTGATGCAGCGCTTTCGAAGCCATGGCATCACCAGTGAGGCCAAGAAAATGCAGCCGCGGCCGGGCGACGAGATCTGGAACTACCAGCAGATTTGCCTCGGTTACAACTATCGGATGACCGACATCCAGGCCGCCTTGGGTGTGAGCCAGATGAAGCGGCTGCAGGAGTTGGTTCAAACGCGCCATCGCGTCGCCGAACGCTACGACAGCGAACTGGCCCGCTTGCCCATAACGCTGCCGTGGCAGCACCCGGACTGCTACTCTAGCTATCACCTGTATGTTATTCGGGTTAAGTCTGGCTTCGCGACCCAACGGCAAGTTTACGACGTGCTGCAAACCGCAGGGATTAATGTCAATTTGCATTACATACCTGTTTACCGGCAGCCCTATTATGAAGATAGGGGTTTCGTTGTGGGCTACTGCCCCTCTGCGGAGCAGTATTACAAGGAGACTTTAAGTCTGCCAATGTTCCCCACCCTTCGCGAAGCTGATCAAGCGTTGGTCATCGCAACGCTGCATAAATATTTGAGTGAATGATATGCAGAAAGTCATTTTTTTGAACGATGAGGGTGACGCGTGGTTTGAACGCAATCACCAAGCCATGCAGGATCGGGAATTCAGTCGCGAAGAGCCCGTTATCAATGCTTCGATAAAGGCACTGCCGTTGATCGGACATTCAAAGCCGAGGTTGCTGGAAGTCGGCTGTGGAGAGGGAAAACGACTGGCGTGGATGAGTGAACATCTCGGCATGGAGTGCCATGGGATCGAACCATCTGGGAAAGCTGTGGCCTCGGCGAAAGCAATTGGAGTTCTCGCTCAACAAGGCACGGCGGATGCTTTGCCATATGACTCGGGCACGTTCGATATTCTTGTATTTGGATTTTGCTTATACCTTTGTGATCGCGAGGATTTATTTCGGATTGCCCAGGAAGCCGATCGTGTCTTGAGGCCGGATGGCTGGATAGTTATCCAGGATTTTTTCTCTTTAGCACCCGCTCGGCGTGAGTATCACCATAAACCCGGGATTTTCTCCCACAAGATGGATCATCGTCGCCTCTTTGATTGGCACCCTGCCTACACTTGCTTTTCCCACGAATTGACTCAACATGGCGGACCAGGATTCACGGACGACCCGCAAGAGTGGGTTGCAACCTCGGTGCTGAGAAAGGCACGTTTCGCATGAAGCGGCTTGCATTGGGAACTGCTCAGTTTGGTTTGCGCTATGGCATTGCCAACAAAGGTGGACAAGTAGGGTTAGGTGATATCGCGGAAATTTTGGCACTTAGCCGTGAAAATAATGTCGACACGCTAGACACCGCTATTGCTTACGGCCAAAGCGAAACCAGTCTCGGAGGGGTCGGCATCAATGGTTTCAAAGTAGTAACCAAACTGCCAGCAATGCAAGAGGATGTCGACAACGTGGAGGCATGGGTGCGTGAACAGATGAAAGCCTCTCTTGCGCGCTTGGGCGTGACACGGATTTACGGCTTGCTACTGCACCGCGCCGAACAGCTCATTGGGCCTCATGGTCAGGCGCTTGCCCGGGCGTTGCAGGCACTCAAAGAGGATGGTTTGGTTGTGAAGGTCGGGGTATCCATTTACGAACCGGAGCAGCTGGCTTCAATCATTCCGGTCTGCATGCCTGATCTAGTGCAGGCGCCATTGAATCTGCTTGACCGGCGCCTGGTTTCATCGGGCTGGTTACAGCGCTTGCACGATTCTGGCGTGGAAGTGCACACGCGCTCTGCGTTCCTTCAGGGGCTGCTACTGATGCCTCGAGTCTCGATTCCATTTAAGTTTGAACGCTGGAGCTCCACGTGGGATATATGGCGTGAGTGGCTGACTGAAAATACGGCCTCCGCGACTCGTACCTGTTTGCAATACCCGCTTTCTTTTCCTCAGGTTAGTCGCGTTGTTGTCGGCGTGGATACCGTCGAACAATTTAAGGAACTACTGAGCGATTTAGCGGGCATAGATATGGCTGCTCCATTGCCGGACTTTACCTGCACCGACGTGGACCTCCTCGATCCTTCAAAGTGGAATCAAGCTAGATCATGAAAATCGTTGCTGTCGTCCAGGCCCGCATGGGCTCGACCCGATTGCCCAACAAGGTCATGAAGACGATCGGCGGCGTGCCGATGATCGCGCTGCTGTTGGCCCGTCTTTCGCGTTCCGTCGAGTTGCACAAGATCATCGTGGCCACGTCGATCGATCCCAGGAATCGCGTCCTGGTCGAGCATGTTCAAGGCTTGGGTTATGCCTGTGAACAGGGCAGCGAGAACGACGTGCTGGATCGCTTCGTCAAGGCCGCCAAGGCGCACCAGACCGATGTGGTCGTGCGCATCACTGGCGACTGCCCGATGGTGGATCCCGCGCTGGTAGATGAATGCATTCGCCGATTCCGCCTCGCCGGTGTCGATTATTTCAGCAATGTGAGCCCGGCCACCTATCCCGATGGACTGGACATTGAAGTAGTGACCCTGGCCGCGCTGGAGCGGACGCTGCAGGAAAGCGACAGCCAGTTCGACCGTGAGCACGTGACGCCTTATGTTCGGACATCCGGTCGTTTCGCGACAGCCGCGATGCAGAACGAGCAGGACCTGTCTAGTTTGCGCTGGACCGTCGATGAGCCGGCTGACTTCGAGGTAGCGAGCAATGTCTTTGCGCACTTTGCCCCGAATATCCATTTCGGGTGGCGCCAGGTGCTTCAACTGCAATCGGATGCGCCCGCGATGTTCGCGGCCAACCACCAGATACTACGAAACGAAGGAGCGGCAATGGGTAACGGTCAAAAACTGTGGAAACGAGCCAAGCAGATCATTCCGGGCGGCAACATGCTGCTCTCCAAGCGCGCCGAGATGTTCCTGCCCGAGCAATGGCCGGCTTACTTCAGCAAGGCCAAAGGCTGCAAGGTCTGGGATCTCGACGGCAAGGAATACATCGACATGTCCATCATGGGCATTGGCACCAACATCCTGGGCTACGGTCATCCGGAAGTGGACGCCGCCGTCCAGCAAACCGTGGCGGCCGGCAACATGTCTACCTTCAATTGCCCTGAAGAGGTTTACCTGGCTGAGAAGCTCGTTGAACTTCATCCATGGGCTGACATGGCCCGGCTGGCACGCTCAGGTGGTGAAGCCAATGCCATTGCCATACGCATTGCACGCGCAGCCTCAGGTAAAGACAAGGTGGCTGTGTGTGGCTATCACGGCTGGCACGACTGGTATTTATCCGCCAATCTGGGTGATGGCGAGAATTTGGCTGGCCACCTTTTGCCGGGCCTGGATCCAAAAGGTGTACCGCAAAGCCTGCGCGGCACGGTATTTCCGTTCAACTATAACAATTACGCAGAGCTTGAAACCCTGGTAAGCGCGCAGGACATTGGTGTCATCAAAATGGAGGTTGTGAGGAATAAAGGTCCTGAAGACAACTTCCTGCACAAAGTGCGCAAACTCGCCACAGACCGCGGAATAGTTCTGATCTTCGACGAGTGCACTTCTGGCTTTCGCCAGACTTTTGGGGGCTTGCACAAAATGTATGGCGTAGAACCCGACATGGCCATGTTTGGAAAGGCTTTAGGCAATGGCTACGCCATAACGGCAACCATTGGCCGGCGCGAAATCATGGAGGCCGCTCAATCTACCTTCATTAGCAGTACTTTCTGGACGGAGCGCATTGGACCGAGCGCGGCGTTGAAGACATTGGAAGTCATGGAGCGGATGCAGTCTTGGAACACAGTTACGCAGACTGGCATGGAGATCCGCCAGCTTTGGCAGCAATTAGCAGATAGACATGGCCTGGGTATTGACCATTGGGGGTTGCCTGCGCTTACCGGGTTCACCTTCCAGAGCCCTCATGCATTGGCCTATAAGACTCTTATCACCCAGGAGATGCTTGCCAAGGGTTATCTGGCCGGTAATAGTGTTTATGTGTGCACCGAGCACACACCTGAAGTTGTTGCCAGTTTCTTCGAAGCACTCGATCCTGTTTTTGGCCTGATCAAAGAATGTGAAGACGGTCGTGACGTGATGAGCCTGTTGAATGGCCCTATATGCCATGGCGGCTTCAAGCGCTTAAATTAACTATTCAGATGCAAGTCGCCTTTCGCACCGACGCCTCGTTGCAAATAGGCAGCGGCCATGTCATGCGCTGCTTGACTCTCGCCGACGCGCTCAAAGCACAGGGGGCGGAGTGCCATTTCATCAGCCGTGAGCACCCCGGTCATCTGCTGGAGTTGATACGCCAGCGCGGGCACAAGGTTAGTGGTTTAGTGCCGCCCGCCACGCCTCCTGAGGTGGCTGTTAAAAGCAAATTAAATGAAGACCTCATTCCCAAGCAAGAATCGATACACGCTGCCTGGTTAGGCAGCACCTGGCAGGCCGATGTGCAAGAGACGACCGCCATTCTGGCCACCCTGCAACCCGCCTGGCTGGTAGTCGACCATTACGCGCTTGATCAGCGTTGGGAAGAGGCGCTTGCGCCGCATTACCGCAAGCTGTTGGTTATTGACGATCTGGCAGACCGACCACACCACTGCGACGTACTTCTGGACCAGAACTGGTTTGGCGAGGACACTCCAGCGCGCTATCGCAACCTGGTGCCACCACATTGCAAGTGCCAGCTAGGGCCCGAATACGCGCTACTAAAACCTGAATATGCGCAATTGCGGGAATCGATGCCCCCGCGTGATGGCACCGTGCGCCGGATGGTGGTATTCCTTGGTGGCAGCGACGCGACCAATCAAACGAGCAAAGTGCTGGAGGCGTTGGTGCAGCCCGGCTTTGCACACCTGCGGGTGGATGTTGTGATCAGTCAAAACCATCCGGATATCGAATGCGTCGCTGCACAAGCTGCCGCCAGACCGGGAACTACCTTGTATCAGGACCTGCCTACGCTTGCGTCCTTGATGGTGCACGCAGACCTGATGATCAGCGCTGGGGGTTCGACCACTTGGGAGCGCATGTGTCTGGGTTTGCCTGCCATTGTCATCAGTGTTGCCGCCAATCAAACCCCCACCAACCTCGCTTTGGTGAATGCAGGCTATATTGTTTTCTTAGGCGATAAGAACGAAGTAAGCAGCTCAAATATTGCGAAGGCTATTACTTGGTGTCTGGAAAATCCCGCGGCGCTCAAGGCGCAAAGCCTTCTTTGTCAAAAATTGGTAGCAGGCGATGGCGCGCAAATAATTAGCCAGCAACTGCTGCAAGGTGGCGGGGCCCGATATGCCGCTTAGACCACTCACAGAGGAAGACCTGTCGCTTGTGCGAGCCTGGCGCAATGCTCCCGAAGTGCGACGCAACATGTACACCACGCATGAAATCTCTGCGGCCGAGCACCAGGCGTGGTTTGCGAGACTGAAAGACGACGCCACATCGCGCTGGTTTATCCATGAAGATGCTGTGGGCCGGGCCGATGGCGTTGTTTACTTTACCCATCTTCAGTCTTCAAGCGGGAGTGCTTTTTGGGGGTTCTATGCTGCACCAGGTGCTTTGCAGGGCACGGGTACGCGGCTGGGGTTGGATGCCCTCGACGCTGCTTTTGCCGTGTTGGGCCTCCATAAGTTGAATGCTGAGGCCATTGCGAGTAACGAGGCAAGTCTGCGATTTCAAAAAAAGTTGGGGTTTAAAGAAGAAGGTCAATTCCGTGACCATCACTTCAACGGTCAAAGCTACGTCAATGTCGTACGGCTTGGTATCTTGGCTTCAGAGTGGGCGCTCAAACGAGAAGAGATCCAGAGCCAAATCGCCGAGGCRAATCCGGGGGGACAACCAATCAATGCGTTTGAACCGAATCCAGGAGGAGTGCGAAAATGTTACATCGTGGCAAGTTGCAAGCCTTGGAACGAGTCCAATTTCAACTTGTTGAAATCTGAGATTGAGGCAGACTGGCGCTGGGTAAGCACTCAAGAACAACTGTCACAAGCCCTTCTTACCTGCAACCCGCGCTATATTTTCTTTCTACATTGGAACTGGTTCGTTGCCGGCGATATTTGGAAAAACCATGAATGCATTTGTTTTCACATGACAGATGTTCCCTATGGCCGGGGAGGGAGCCCGCTACAAAATCTGATTGTTGTTGGGCACAAGGAAACGAAACTCTCGGCGCTGCGTATGGTGGAAGAGATGGACGCTGGGCCGGTTTACACAAAAAGACCGCTGTCGCTAGAGGGCCGTGCCGAATCAATCTATAGGCRTGCAGGCGCACTCAGTTTTGACATCATTCGCTGGTTGATTGCAAACGAACCAACACCGGTGCCCCAGCAAGGGGAGGGGATTACATTCAAGCGGCGTAAACCGGCGCAAAGTATATTGCCAGCCCAAGGTGACCTTGAAACGGTGTATGACCACATACGCATGCTTGATGCGCCGAGCTATCCATTGGCTTTTATTGAGCACGGTGAATTTCGGCTTGAGTTTTCCAATGCCGTTTTCAAAGGCGACGACGTAACGGCCGATGTCAAAATTTGCAAAATCAAACCACCGTCAGCGGAGGATTAATGATGACCTACAAAATCAATGGCCGTGCAATCGGCCCAGACCACCCACCCTACATCATTGCCGAGCTTTCGGCTAACCATAATGGGGTGTTGGCTCGTGCGCTGGAGACGATTGATGAAGCCGCACGCGCCGGCGCAGATGCCATCAAGTTGCAGACCTACACCGCAGATACGATGACGATCGACTGCGACCGCCCGGAATTCCTTATCAAAGGAGGGCTTTGGGACGGCTACAAGCTCTATGACCTGTATAAATGGGCCGAAACACCTTTTGAATGGCATCAGGCGATGTTTGAACATGCACGCAAGCGTGGCATCACGGTGTTTTCCACCCCATTCGATGAAACGGCTGTTGACCTGCTTGAAAGCCTAAATGCGCCGGCTTACAAGGTGGCTTCTTTTGAGGTTACCGATTTGCCACTTATCCGCTACATCGCAAAGACCGGCAAGCCGATGATCATGTCAACCGGTATGGCAAACGAATTAGAAATTGAAGAAGCCGTTACCACAGCGCGTGAAGCCGGTTGTGAAAATCTTGTGCTTTTGCACTGCATCAGTAGCTACCCTGCTCCCATGGATCAGGCAAATTTGCGTCAAATGGCAGAGCTTGCGCAGCGCTTTGGCACTATTCCAGGCTTGTCGGATCATACGTTGGGCACCACTGCATCTGTGGGTGCTGTTGCGTTGGGTGCATGTGTCATTGAAAAACACTTCACCTTGAGCAGGGCTGACAAAGGCCCTGATAGCGAATTTTCCATTGAACCCGCTGAATTTGCGCAACTCTGCCAAGCATCGCGTGAGGTGTGGTCTGCGATTGGCAAAGTGGGCTATGAGCGGCAGCAGGCCGAAACTGGCAGCAAATTGTTCCGTCGTTCGATCTACTTTGTACGTGACGTGGCGGCAGGTGCGGTCGTCACGGCGGAGGATATCCGGCGCATTCGACCGGGGATGGGATTGGCACCCAAGCACTTTGACACGCTTGTTGGGAAGCGTTTGAAAGTTGGTGTTGCACGTGGCACAGCTACAAGTTGGGATCAGTTTGATGCGTAAAACCGTCTTGGTCGTAGCTGCCCACGCCGATGACGAGGCGCTTGGTTGCGGTGGAGCGATTGCACGCCACGTTGCGGAGGGCGACATTGTGCATGCTGTATTTCTGACCGATGGTGTAAGTTCTCGGCAGGGTTCAAATACGCATGAGTTGGATCGGCGGCTTGCTGCCACTGAACAAGCGCGCCAGGTCCTGGGTATTGCGACAACTATTTTCCTGGGATTGCAAGATAACCGCTTGGATGGTTTGCCGCTTATTGATGTCATCCAGCCCTTGGAAGAAGTTATACGTCAACTCAACCCCCAGGTCATCTACACCCACCATTATGGCGACTTGAACATCGACCACCGTGTCGCACATCAGGCCGTCATGACTGCTTGCCGTCCGACGCCGGAATGCTCTGTCAAGGAAATTTACGCGTTTGAGGTAATGTCAAGCACGGAGTGGAGCAGTGCAAGCCTGCGGCCGTTTTTGCCTACGATGTTTATTGATATTTCTGCTTACCTGCACATCAAGGTAAAGGCTTTGCAGGCTTATGCCCTGGAAATGCGGCCAGTGCCACATTCCCGTAGCGTGGAGCATTTAACTGCACTTGCGCACCATCGTGGATATTCCGTGGGTGTGGATGCCGCAGAGGCTTTTATGGTGATAAAGACTTTACGGTGATAAGCGACAAAGGCGAGTTCGGCAAGGCCCTCAAGGCCGGCGACCTGTTCACCAACGGTGCGATCCGCAGCGTCAGGCCCGGCTTTGGCCTTGCGCCAAAATACCTGGATGAGGTGGTCGGCCATTACCTCGACGGCGGTGCGGTGTTCGGCACGGCCGCGACCTTGAATCATCTGAAGGGGCGCTGAAGTCGCCTCCCGCCGCATAAGGTTTATTGAAAGAATCCGCATGAGAATCGTTGCAACCATCGAAGCGCGCATGACTTCCAGCCGCCTGCCGGGTAAACCGCTGCTGACTGCCGCAGGTGCGCCCATGCTTGAGCACCTGGTACGCAGATTGAAGGCCGTGCCGTCGATCGATGCGATCGTCCTGGCAACGACGGTCAATGCCGCCGACGCACCGCTGGTCGAACTCGGCGGCCGTCTCGGCATCTCCGTATTCAGGGGGGACGAGAACGATGTGATGCAGCGCGTCATCGATGCCGCCGCCTCGGCCGATGCCGATGTGGTAGTCGAGATCACGGGTGATTGCCCGATCATCGATCCCGAGGTCGTCGAGCAGACCATCCGGATGTTCAAGGCCCATCACGCCGACTACGTGAGCAATGCCCATGTGCGAAGCTATCCCGACGGTATGGATACCCAGGTGTTCACGCTGGATACGCTCAAACGGTCGGCGCGGATGACAGACGATCCACTCGATCATGAACACGTGACGCTGCATATCCGGAATCATCCGGAAGTGTTTACGCATGTGCATCTGGTTTCGCCGCCCGAAACGCATTGGCCCGAGCTGGGCCTCACGCTCGACGAGCACAGCGATTACGAATTGCTCAAGAAAATCATCGAACATTTCGATGCGCACACTCCCTTGTTCTCCTGCCTCGATGCGGTGCGCTTTCTGCGCAAGTTTCCCGAGTTCGCCGAGATCAACAAGGACGTCGCGCGCAAGGGCAATGCCTGATGGAACATGTTGCAGTCGTCGCCCATGATGCGGGAGGCGCTGAAATCCTGAGCAGTTGGCTGAGCCGCGCCCCTCGCAGTTGCAGCGCTGTCGTTGCCGGGCCTGCCGCGGCGATATTCAGGCGGAAGTGCCCCGAAGCCGAATACCTGAGCCTGGATGAGGCGCTGGACAAGTGCGCTTGGGTGCTCTGCGGTACCGGCTGGCAGAGCAGTTTTGAGCGCGAGGCGATTATGCGCGGCCGGGCGAAGGGAAAGAAAACGGTGGCTTTCCTGGATCACTGGGTCAACTATCGTGAACGTTTCCAGGAGGCAGGTCAAAGCGTATTGCCCGATGAGATATGGGTCGGCGACGAAGATGCGGAGCGCATTGCCCGTCCTCTCTTCCCGGAAGTTCCCGTGGTGTTGCAGGCGAATCCGTACCTCGAGGATTTATTGGTGGAAATCGCCCGGATGAGCGCCGGCAAATCCCGTCCGTCCGCAACGAGTGTCTTGTATGTCTGCGAACCTGTTGCCGATCATGCCCTCGCGCAGTATGGCAATGAGCGTCACTGGGGCTATAACGAGCACGATGCGTTGCACTTCTTCCTGGAAAACATCGATCGCCTGGGGAAGAAGATCGATGTCATCACCATTCGTCCTCATCCATCGGAGCGCGCGGATAAATACCATTGGGCTCGCGATTTCACGGCGCTGCCCATCAAGTTCGGCGGACAGCGGACCTTGCTTGAGGAGACCATCGARTCCGACATCGTCGTCGGTTGCGAATCGATGGCGATGGTGGTCGGCCTGTTGGCAGGGAAGCGCGTGATCAGCACCATTCCGCCGGCTGGCCGGCCTTGCCAGCTACCCCAGGGCGGGATCGAGCATATGCAAAGGCTGGCYGCAGGGGCCGCGCATCATGTCTGAGTCTTGCGTCATCATCGGTCTCGGCCAGATCGGGGTGGGATACGACCTCGATCTTCCGGCCGACGCCGCCGTTTACACGCATGCC
>NZ_JBFUBY010000037.1:0-29587 GCF_056405515.1 Polaromonas sp. P1_G2 | reverse complement strand
CTTCTAACTTCGGGCCGCTCAAGTCCTGAGGGCTTCGCCGCCATGCGGACATGAAAAAGCCCACTGACGTGGGCTTTTTGCTGGGAAATGATGGTCGGAGTACAAGGATTCGAACCTTGGACCCCCTGGTCCCAAACCAGGTGCGCTACCAGACTGCGCCACACTCCGACTAGTCAAATATTATAGCCCGAACCCGCTACACTTTCCCGCGCCCCCTTCATTTTTTCCATTCACTGGATTACCCAATGAAATTTCGCCTCGCTGTCCAGCCTGATCAGCACCGGCCCGACGCAAAGGCTTGCCGCCGCAACTTTGGGGCCGCATGAGGATGGGGACCGCCGCCGCGGCCGCGTCCCAAGTCGACAAAGGACTGACGCGCCTGACTGCGGCATTCGCGCTGCTGGTGCTGCCGCTGGCGGCGCTGCTGTTGGCCCAGTGGCCGCTGCGTGAACTTGTGCAAGCCTACTCACGCCAGGCCAACGATGCGGCGCAGGTGCTGTTCGCGCTGTATGTGGCGGTGGCCGTGACGGCGGCCTCCAGAAACCACGCCCACCTGGCCTCCCTGCAGCCTCATCCGTCCGGCGCGCCCCGGCCGCGCTGGCATGCCTGGGCGCTACTGGCCTGTGTCATGCCCTGGGCGCTGTTCATGCTGTGGGCCGGCTGGCCGCTGGTTGCTGCCTCTGTAGCCTCTTTTGAGCGATTTGGCGAAACGCTCACACCGGGTTATTTCGTGATCAAACTCGCCATGGCGTTGATGCTCTTGCTGGTGCTGGCCGAAGGCCTGCTCGAACTCTTGCCGCACGGCCGTACGCCGGGCTCGCCATGAACCTGACCGGCCCGCTCGCGGGTGTGTGGATGCTGCTGGCGCTGGGCGCGCTGATTCTCGCCACCGGCCTGCCGGTCTGGGCCCTGCTGATAGGCGTCTCAAGCCTGTTCGCGGTGCTGGGCCTGGCGGCGGGCGCTTTCGACCTGCAAATCCTGCAAGCCCTTCCGGTACGCACCTTGGGGTTGCTTGAAAACGATTTGCTGCAGGCCATGCCGCTGTATGTGTTCATGGGTGTGCTGCTGCAGCGCCTGACGGTGGCCGACGCCCTGTACTCCGCGCTGCTGCGGCTGTTTCGCCCGCTGGCCGGCGCGCACGCCCTCTCGGCCCTGGGCGTAGGCGCCCTGATTGCGCCCATGAACGGCTCGGTCGCCTCCAGTTCGGCCCTGCTTTCACGCCTTGTTGCCCCGCGCATGGCGCACCTGGACACCGCGCGGGCCGTCTCCATCATCAGCGTGGCCGCCACCATAGGCGTGGTGGTTCCGCCCTCGCTGGTCTTGCTGTTGCTGGGCGATGCCATGCTGCTGGCACACCTGGAGGCCAGCCGGCTGCCGGGCTATATGCAGACAGGCCAGCGCATCATCAACACCCAGGACGTGATGCATGCGGCGTTGCTGCCTGCCCTGTGCGTGTTGGCGCTCTGGGCCGTAGTGGCCTGGCGCCAGGCCGGAAAACAGAAAGAACACCCGCCCCAACTCCCGGCCAGCCGCGCCCAGACTGCCGTCGCCCTGCTCACGGGCGGCACCATCGTCCTGCTGCTGGCCGGTGTCTTTACCGGAAAGCTCTACGCGGTGGAGGCGGCGGCAACCGGCGCGATGCTGCTGGTCGTCTCGGCCCTCCTGGGCCGCTCGCTGCCGGCGGCCGGCTGGCAGGCGGTGCTGGCTGACACGCTCAAACTCAGCGGCGCCCTGTTTGCGCTGCTGGTGGGCGCCACCACTTTCAGCCTGGTGTTTCGCGTATTCGGCACCGACCGCTGGCTTAACGGCCTGCTGCTGGGCTCCACGCTCCCGCCAGGGGTGACGGCGGCCTTGGTACTGTTGCTGGTCGCTTTGTGCGCCTGGGTGCTGGATGCATTCGAGATGATTTTTGTCATCGTGCCCATCGTCGCGCCGGCGCTGATCGCGCGCCTGGGCGACGCACAGCAGGCGGCGGTGCTGCTACTGTTGGTGCTGCAGCTCAGCTTCCTGATTCCACCCATGGGCTACGCCGTACTAATGGCGAGGTCCCGCTCGGGCCTGCCGGCCATTTCAAGCCGACGGCTGCTGGCAGCGCTATGGCCCATGCTGCTGGTGCAGGTGGCGCTCACGGTAGCGGTGTTCACTTTTCCGTTCACCGTGCACTGGCTGGATGCTCCCGCACCCGCGGCCTCCGCGCAGGCGCCCATGGCCGAAGATGAAATCGCGCGCCAGATGCGGGAGATGTCACGCGTAGAGCCACCCGAACCGGGTGCCGCCACCGCTCCGGCCGCGCCCTGAACCGCTTCAACAAAGAGCTTGTGAACGTTCGCAGAAAAGGAGACTGCAATGGCCATCAGAATCATCAGGCTGGGCACAGCCCGCAGCACCGACGAGGGTTTGCGCATAGGCACGGTGCGCAGGCCGCCGCGCGGCGTGCCCAAGGCCGAGTTCGCCTCGCAGGATTGGTACGACGTCTGGTACCCCAACCTCGCGCCCAGCGTGGAAACCATGAAGCTGGGCCAGAGTGTGGACTCCGACAAGGACTGGGCTGCCTTCAGCAAAAAATACCGCTCGGAAATGAACGAGCCCGACGCCAGCCGCAGCCTCGACCTGCTGGCGGCGCTGTCACACCGGGCGAACTTCGCGATGGGCTGCTATTGCGAAAACGAGGCGCGCTGCCATCGCTCGCTGCTGCGGGACCTGCTCAAAGAGCGCGGCGCCAAGATCGATTAGCCCCACGGTTGCTCACTGCGAGCGCCCGAGGCCTTGCAGTCCCGCGGCCCCGACCTGGCTTAAATCGCGCCTTTAGAGCTTTACGTATTCGTACTCGAGTGGATTGGCATTGATGCCGCGATCCGGCGGCGCAATCCAGGCGGCCATCTTGCCGGGTTCGGTGACGCGGTTCATCAGGCTTTTCACAAAAGCCGTGTCGGCCGGCGTCGGCAGCCACTGGTCTTTCTTCGCCTCGAAATCGGCGGCGCTGATCGGGTTGCCCAGCGGATCGGTGAAATTACCGGCCCAGGCGCCGACTTCGCGGCGAAAGCGCGTCGATGGCAAGGTGAGTTCAAAGTCCACGCCGGCGCGTTTGATGCCCATGTTCCAGCGTGTCACACCGACATTGCAGTCCTTGACGTATTCGAGGCGCGTGATTTCATTCATGCCGTTGCGGGYCGAAATCGTCTCGTTCTTGAGGCCGCCCTGCCCGTTCGGCACCACGATGCTCATCTCGGTTTCGAGTTCCACGTGGTCGGCGAACTTGGCTTCATCGGGCCGGCCCTTGATGCCATTGCTGAAGTAGTTGGCGGCATTCGACGAGGCTTCCGAGCCGAACAGGTCCAGCGACGAAGTGAACCAGAAGTTCATGAACTTCTGGATGGTGGGCAGGTCGATCACGCCGGCCTTGCGCAGCGTCGCGACGTCGTCGGTGTCCAGCTCCTTCATGACTTCCAGCGTGCGCTTGATAACGCGGCCCACGCCGGTCTCGCCCACAAACATGTGGTGGGCTTCCTCGGTCAGCATGAAGCGAGTGGTGCGCGCCAGCGGGTCGAAGGCGGATTCCGCGAAGGACTTGAGCTGGAACTTGCCGTCGCGGTCGGTGAAATAGGTGAACATGAAGAAGGACAGCCAGTTGTCCATGGGCTCGTTGAAAGTGCCCAGGATGCGCGGCTTGTCCGCGTCGCCGCTGTGGCGCATCAGGAGCTCCTCGGCTTCTTCACGTCCGTCGCGGCCGAAGTGCGCGTGAAGCAGGTAGACCATGGCCCAGAGATGACGGCCCTCTTCCACGTTGACCTGGAACMGGTTGCGCAGGTCGTACAGCGAAGGCGCCGTATGGCCCAGCAGGCGCTGCTGCTCGACCGAGGCCGGCTCGGTATCGCCCTGGGTCACGATGAGGCGGCGGAAGGTGGAACGGTATTCGCCGGGCACGTCCTGCCAGACCTCTTCGCCCATGTGGTCGCCAAAACCGATCTTGCGGCCCTCTTCCTTGTCGGCCAGGAAAATGCCCCAGCGGTAGTCAGGCATGGGCGTGTAACCGTAGCTGGCCCAGCCCGAAGCATCGACACCCACGGCGGTGCGCAAATAGACTTCCTTGGCTTTGAAGTCGCTGGGGCCCATCTCGTCCCACCAGTTCAGGAAGGCCGGCTGCCAGTGCTCCAGCGCGCGCTGGAGCTGGCGGTTTTCGCCCAGGTGGACGTTGTTGGGGATGAGGGCCTGGAGGTCTATAGAGCTCATGATGTTTCCTTAAATCCGTTTCCAATCGAACTTGGCTTTTTTGCCTGTGCCGAAGAGCTTGAGCGCGCCGTCCTCACCCACCGCATTCGGGCGAATGAAAATCCAGTTCTGCCAGGCTGAGAGACGGCCGAACACGCGCGTTTCCATGGTTTCCTTGCCGGGGAAGCGCAGCGAGGCTTCCATGCCGGTCATGGCGTCAGGCGAGAGCGAAGCGCGCTCTTCCAGCATGATGCGGATCTCGTCTTCCCAGTCGATGTCGTCGGGTGTCAGGGTCACCAGGCCCAGCGCCAGCGCCTGGTCGGCACGCAGCGGGCTGTCGCCGAGTTTTTGCAGTTGGGAAATCGTGGCGCTGTCTTCGCAGAAGCGCGTCTGCAGCCGCGTCAGGCCGTTGACGGCGGGAAACCAGCCGAAGTTGGCGGGGCTCAGTTGCAGCGCGGGCGCCGCATCGGGCGAATCCGGCAAGTCCAGCATATAGATGCGATCGCAAGCCAGGGCCAGTTCATAGAAGGTGCCGGCAAAACACGAGCCTGCGTCGACCAGCGCGATCAACGAGCGGCTGGTGACATCCAGCCGCGCCAGCGTGCGGCGCAACGCGCCCGTGGTTTCCTTCACCAGCCAGTGGTCTTTGAGTTTGGCCAGCACCTCGTCCATGCGGATGACCTGGCCGGCGTCGCCCGTGGTCTTGATGACCCAGGTGCCGACTTCGAGTTCATTGGTGCGCAGGTTCAGGATAGCGTCGTCAAGCTCGCGCTGCAGTTTGAGCGGGTACCAGTTAGCGCCGGCCGCTTCAATCGCTTCAGGTGTGGATTCAATCGCGCTTGCGGGCGCCTTCACCGTGACAGTGGCGATGCGCTTTTCGCGGTCGATCTGAGCGTCGACCAGACTGTAGTGGTAACCGGCGTCATCGATCAGGGCTTTGAGCGGCGTCAGTTCAATACCTTTGGCACCGGCACCTCGTGTTGACTGCGCGCGCAGCGCTTCGATTTCGGTGTTCAGCAAGTCGCCGAACTGCTGCGGCTTGGCATGGGCATCGATCAGTTTCCAGTCCTTGGCGCGGTCGGCGCGCACGCCTTCGGAGGTCGTGCAGAAAATGTCGGCCAGGTCGCGGCGCACCTTGCGCTTGTCGGTCACGCGGGTCAGGCCGCCGGTGCCGGGCAGCACGCCCAGCAGGGGCACTTCCGGCAGGCTGACGGTGGAGGAGCGGTCGTCGACCATGATGATGCGGTCGCAGGCCAGGGCCAGTTCGTAGCCGCCGCCGGCGCAGGCGCCGGTCACCGAGGCGATCGCCTTCAAGCCGTCATGGCGGGAGGAGTCCTCCAGGCCGTTGCGGGTTTCATTGGTGAACTTGCAGAAGTTGACCTTCCAGCCGTGCGTCGACAAGCCCAGCATGTAGATGTTGGCGCCTGAGCACCAGATCTTTTCCTTGCCCGACTCGAACACCACAACTTTGACGGCGGGGTGCTCGAAGCGCACGCGGTTGATCGCGTCGTGCAGTTCGATGTCAACACCGAGGTCGTAGCTGTTGAGCTTGAGCTTGTAGCCCGGCTTGATGCCACCGTCTTCGTTGATGTCGAGCTTGAGGCGCGCAACGTCGCCTTCCACGCTCAGCGTCCAGTGCTGGTATTTGCTGGGGTGGGTGGAGAAACTCACGAGCTCGCGCTCCTGGCCGGCTATGACCTGTTTGAATAAAAGCGGTTCTGTCATGGCGTTCATGGGGTGTCTCCGGTTAGGTCCGTTCGGCTTGTTCGCGGACGGTTGTTTTGGGAACGGCGCGTTCCAGGTCTTTGAGGCTTTGTTTCAGTGTGCGCGCGGCGGTATCGACCACGGCGTCAGCGCGGGCATAAAGCGCTTCCCGGCTTGAGAGGATGCGGCGAATGTCTTCCATCGCCTCGTCGGTCGCGCCGCGGGTCGTGTCAAAAGGCCGCATGTCGCCCTGGGCTACCACGCGGGCCATGTGCTCCTCGGGGCTGGCCTTGAGCCATACGCAATAAAAACGGCTTTGCAGCAGGTCGAAGGTCTCGCGCTCGCTCACGATGCTGCCGCCCGTGGTCATGACCACGCCTTCCGGGTGATCCTCGGCGATGCGGAACAGCGCGCGGCGCTCATAGCGGCGGTAGCCGGCCTGCCCGTGGAGCAACAGGATTTCGTTCATGCTGGTACCCGCCTCGCGCTCGATCTCACGGTCGAGTTCTATGAAAGGCACACCGCGCTCAGCCGCCAGCTGGCTGCCCAGCGTGGACTTGCCGGCGCCGCGCAGGCCTATCAGCGCCACGCGCTGCTCGCGGCCCAGCGCGTCGCTGAGGCCGAAAGTGCCGCCGAGCAGGCTGTAAGCCTGGTCCAGTTGGGCATCGTCCAGCCGCATCAGCAGGCCCTGCACGCGGGCCAGCGCCGGTCGCGGCGCATCCTGCAGCAGTTCCAGGATGGAAATATTGAGTGCGCGGGCCGCGGCTTCCAGGGAATTGATGGACACATTGCCCTTGCCGCTTTCCACGTCGGCCAGGAAACGCTCGCTCAGGCCCGAATCCGAAGCCAGCTGCTTGCGCGTCATGCCGCGGCGAGCACGCCAGGCGCGAACGCGGGCACCCAGTTCACTGAGCGTGGCTTTCGATTCCTGTTCAGACATGATTTCCAAGAGACACCTGTTTGAAAAAATTAGGCTTTATGCAACTTTTACCGTTGCGCCCCGCATTAATTGCAGTATACTTCACTTTAACTTGATGTAAAGCAGTTTATTGCATCTTTTTTCTGGAGACTTTTTGATGAAACTCAAAATCCTTGTAGGCACAATGACCAGCACCGCTGACTATGTCGCACAAGCAATCCAGATGGATTGTGCGGATTTGGTGAGTGATATTGAAGTCGAGCTGATGGATAACCTGGACATCAGCGTCTTTGATGCGGCCAAAGCCGAAGATGCACTTTATCTCATCTGCAGTTCCACCTACGGCTCGGGCGACGTGCCCGACAATGCCCGCGCCCTGTATGAGTCRCTGGGCGCCAATCCCCAATTCCTCGGCCACGTGCGCTACGGCGTCATCGCGCTCGGAGACCGTACCTATATGCAGACCTTCTGCTTCGGCGGCAAGAAATTTGACGAGCGGCTGCAGGACCTGGGCGCACAGCGCATCGGCGAGATCTGGTGCCATGACGCGAGCAGCGGCACCATGCCGGAAACAGAAGGCACCGAGTGGTGCCGCCAGTGGCTCACCAGTGCCCTGCAGACATCGGGGGCCAGCTCCGCCACCGCCTGACGCACAAGAAGAAAAAGAAATGACCCCGTAGCGCTTGATGAGCGTGCGCAAGCAGCTACCAAAACAAAAGACAAAAAGAGATCTGGAGACAAGCATGCAAACAAGCAGCGCCGACCATTCCGCAAGCCCGCCCCGGGTGACCATTCCGCGCGACTACAACGCGGCACACGACCTGCTGGCGCGCAACGCCACACGCCCCGGCAAAGTCGCCTTTACGGACGCGCTGAGCGGCGAACAGCTCACGTACGGCGAACTCACCGAGCAATCCCACCGTTTCGCCAACGCCCTGCGCGCCCAGGGTTTCGCCCCTGAAAGCCGTGTGCTGCTGGCCATGCTCGACACGCCGCAGTGGCCGGTCGCCTTCCTGGGCTGCATACTTGCGGGCGTGCTGCCCGTGGCGGCCAACACTTTGCTGACCACGCAGGACTTCGAATTCATGCTGCGCGACTCGCGCGCCCAGGGCCTGGTCGTCTCGCACGCGCTGCTGCCGGCTTTTGAGCCGCTGCTGGGCAAGATCGACCAGCTCAAGACGGTGATCGTTGCCGGCGTGGAAGAGTCCGCAGGACACACCACCATGGCCGCCCTGCTGCGCGCATCGGAGGCTACCCCCAGCATCGCGGCCACCTGCGCCGACGACGCCTGCTTCTGGCTGTATTCCAGTGGCTCGACCGGCGCGCCCAAGGGCACGGTGCACCTGCACAGCCACCTGGTCCAGACGGCGGAACTTTACGGCCGCGGTGTGCTGGGCATACGCGAGTCCGACGTGGTGTATTCCGCCGCCAAGCTGTTTTTCGCCTACGGCCTGGGCAATGCGCTGACCTTCCCGATGAGCGTGGGCGCCACCACGGTGCTGCTGCCCGCGCGGCCGGCGCCTGCCGATGTCTTCGCGCTGCTCAAAAAATACCAGCCGACGATTTTTTACGGCGTGCCCACGCTGTACGCCGCCCTGCTGGCCGACCCGGCGCGGCCGGCGAAATCCGAGTTGAGCCTGCGCGTATGCACCAGCGCCGGCGAAGCCCTTCCCGCCGAGATCGGCAGAAAATGGACGGCGCACTATGGCTGCGAAATCCTCGACGGCATAGGCTCCACCGAGATGCTGCACATCTTTTTGTCCAACCGGCCCGGCCAGGTGCGCTACGGCACCACCGGCCAGGCGGTGCCGGGCTATGCGCTGCGCATCATCGGCGACGACGGCCGCGAGTGCGCCGACGGCGAGATCGGCGAACTGCAGATCAGCGGCCCCAGCGCCGCCATCATGTACTGGAACAACCGCGCCAAGACCAAAGCCACCTTCGCCGGCGAATGGACCAAAAGCGGCGACAAGTACACACGCGACGCTGACGGCTACTACACCTACGGCGGCCGCAGCGACGACATGCTCAAGGTCGGCGGCATTTACGTTTCGCCTTTCGAGGTGGAGGCCTGCCTGATGACGCACGCGGCCGTGCTCGAGGTCGCGGTGATCGGTGTGGCCGATGCCGACGAGCTCGTCAAGCCCAAGGCCTATGTGGTGTTCAAGGCCGGCCAGAGCGCCACCATGGACGAACTCAAGGCCCATGTGAAGCAGCAGCTCGCGCCCTACAAGTACCCGCGCTGGATAGAGTTCGTCAACGAACTGCCGAAGACGGCCACCGGCAAGATCCAGCGCTTCAAGCTGCGCCAGCCGCGCTGACGCGCACCATGCACAAGCCCGCCGTGCGGCAAAAAACTCAAAAAAAATGCAGGCAGGCCCGAATCGGGCACAGCTATTGCTTTAGATCTAAACAATTCAACCCTCAATCTCGGGTTTTACACTAGGGCCGCCCACACAACGCACGCTTACTATTCGTCTAACTGTTTTCAGTCTCAACCAGGAGCTATTCCATGACCTCACGCCGTCTCATACTGACCCGCAGCGCCGCCATGATAGGTGCCGCCTCCACCGGCCTTTTGCTCCCCGAAATTGTGCGTGCGCAGTCCGCCAAGGTGCGTGTGGGTTTCATGTTGCCCTATACCGGAACCTTCGCCCAGCTCGGCGTGGCCATTGAAAACGGCTTTCGCATGGCCATCAACGAGCAAGGCGGCAAGCTCGGCGGCCGCGAGATCGAATACTTCAAAGTGGACGACGAGTCCGAGCCGTCCAAGGGCATTGAAAACGCCAACAAGCTGGTGCAGCGCGACAAGGTCGACGTGCTGGTCGGCACGGTGCACTCGGGCGTGCAGATGGGCATCCAGAAAGTCGCGCGCGACAGCGGCGTGCTGAGCCTGATCCCCAATGCCGGCGTGCACGCCGCCACGCGCAGCCTGTGCGCGCCCAATGTGTTCCGCACTTCCTTCACCAACTCGCAGCCGACCCGCGCCCTGGGCAAGGCCATGGTGGACCGCGGCCACAAGAAGGCCGTCTGGATCACCTGGAAATACGCCGCGGGCGACGAGGCGTTTGAAGGCTTCAAGGAAAGCTACACCGCCGCGGGCGGCACCATCGTCAAGGAGCTGGGCTTGCCCTTCCCGCAGGTCGAGTTCCAGGCCCTGCTGACCSAGATCGCCGCGCTCAAGCCTGACGCCGTGGCCTGCTTCTTCGCCGGCGGCGGCGCCGCCAAGTTCATCCGTGACTATRCGGCCGCCGGCCTCAAAGAGAAAATCCCGCTGTACGGTTCCGGCTTCCTGACCGAAGGCGTGCTCGATGCCGCCGGCCCCGCGGCCAACGGCATCATCACGACCATGCACTACAGCGACTCGCTGCCGACCCAGCGCAACGGCCAGTTCCGCCTCAGCTACGCCAAGACCTTCAAGATGCAGCCCGACGTTTACGCCGTGCAGGGCTACGACACCGGCCTGCTGCTGATCCAGGGCGCCAACGCCGTCAAGGGAGACCTGAGCAGCAAGCCGGCCCTCTACAAAGCCATGGAAGGCGCCGTCATCGACAGCCCGCGCGGCAAATGGACCATGAGCCGTTCGCACAACCCGGTGCAGGACATGTATTTGCGCGTCGTTGAGAACAAGGAAAACAAGGTGATCGGCGTCGCCGCCAAGGCACTCGCCGACTCCGGCGCCGGCTGCAAGATGGCCTGATCGCTTTAGTTTCAGCGCAATGGGAGGTCTTCAGGCCTCCCATTTTTTTGAACCATGCTGGCACGGACCATGCTGACGGGTCCTTACCGGTGCTATCTTCAGGCTCATGACGCTCACCACCTACCTCCTCTACGTCGCAGCCGTCGCGCTGCTGATCCTCACGCCCGGCCCGACCATGCTGATGTGCATGACGAATGCGCTCAACCACGGCCCGCGCAAGGCCATGACCTCGGTGGCCGGCAGCGTGAGTGCGGTGCTGTGCGTCATGCTGCTGTCGGCCATGGGCCTGGGTGCGTTGCTCGCGGCGTCCGAAACCGCCTTTACCGTGGCCAAGGTGATTGGTGCGGCCTACCTGATCTGGCTTGGGATCAAGACCTTCCGCAGCGAAGCGGCGGTCTTTGACCCGGCCGCCGGCGAAGCACCGGCCCAGCGCCGTTCGTTCTTCCTGCGCGGTTTTCTTGTCGGCGCCAGCAACCCCAAGGCCGTGCTGTTTTTCGCGGCCTTCTTCCCGCAGTTCCTGAACCCGGCCGCGCCCTTTGTGCCGCAGTTCGCCATCCTCGCCCTGACCTTCATGACGTTTGAGTTCACGGTGCTCAGCTGCTGCGCACTGGGTGTATCGCGCATCGCGCCGCTGCTGCGTTCCAGCCGGGCCGTGCGCTGGTTCAACCGGGTCTCCGGAGGCCTGTTCACTCTCATGGGCAGCCTCTTGCTGTTCACCCGTCGCCATACATGAACTGATTTATGGATCTCGCCAACTTCCTCATCCAGCTGCTCAACAGCGTCCAGTACGGCCTGCTGCTGTTCATGCTGGCCGCCGGCCTGACGCTGATCTTCGGCATCATGGGCGTCGTCAACCTGGCCCATGGCAGCTTCTACATGCTGGGGGCCTACCTCGCATGGTCGCTCAGCACGCTGACGGGCAGCCTGACGCTGGCCATCATCGGCGGCGCCGTGCTGTCGGTCATCTTCGGCCTGGCGCTGGAATGGCTGCTGTTCCGCCACTTCTACAAACGCGATCACCTGGACCAGGTGCTGCTGACCTTCGGCCTGATCTATATCTTTGAAGAGCTGCGCTCCATCCTCTGGGGCGACGACGTGCACGGCGTCACGATTCCCGAGCTGCTGAGCGCCTCGGTGCCGCTGACCGACAACCTTTCCTACCCGGTCTACCGCCTCTTCATGTCGGGCGTCTGCATCGCGCTGGCGCTGGGCTTGTACTGGATGATTTCGCGCACGCGCCTGGGCATGAAGATACGCGCCGGCGCCTTCAACCGCGACATGGCCGAATCGCTGGGCATCAACATCAAGCTGATCCATGCCGTGGTGTTCGCGCTGGGCGTGGGCCTGGCGGCCGTGGCCGGCATGATCGCCGCGCCGGTCGCCAGCGTCTACCCGAACATGGGTTCGCAAGTGCTCATCATGTGTTTTGTGGTGGTGGTGATTGGCGGCATAGGCTCGGTGCGCGGCGCGCTGATTTCCGCGCTGCTGGTCGGCCTGGTCGACACTTTCGGCAAGGTGCTGCTGCCTTCCATGGCCGGCATGCTGGTCTATATGTTGATGGCGGCCGTGCTGCTCTGGAAACCCGAAGGTCTGTTTAAACAATGAGCACGGCAAAAGCAAACCTCGAAATCCTGCCGCGCGGCGTGCAGGTTGCGCTTGGGCTCGGACTCATCGCGCTTGTGGCCTTCCCCTTCGTCGGCACCGACTTCTACACCCAGATGGTCACGCGCATGATGATCATGGCGATCTTCGCGATGAGCCTGGACCTGCTGCAGGGTGTGAGCGGCCTGGTGTCGCTGGGCCACGCGGCCTACTTCGGCCTGGCCGGCTATGCGCTGGCTTTCCTGACGCCCGCGGGTGAACCCGTGAGCCTGTGGTGGACGCTGCCGGTGGCTGTGCTGGTTTCCGGCCTGGCCGCGCTCATCATCGGTTTCTTTGTGGTGCGCACGCACGGCATCTACTTCATCATGGTCACCATGGCGTTTGCGCAGATGGTGTTCTACCTCTTCTTCGACAACAAGGCCCTGGGCGGCTCCGACGGGCTCTACGTCAACTTCAAGCCCAGCGCCGCCGTCTTCGGCTGGGTGCCCTTCGACCTGGACAGCAAGCTCACGCTCTACTACTTCACGCTGGGCGCGATGCTGGGGGTCTACGCCTTCCTGCGCCGCGTGCTCTGGAGCCCCTTCGGCCGCACGCTGGCCGGCATACGCGTCAACGAGCACCGCATGCGGGCCATGGGCTACGGCACCTTCGGCTACAAACTCTCGGCCTTCACGCTGGCCGGCGCGCTCGCGGGCCTGGCCGGTTACCTGTGGGGCACGCAGACCGGCTACATCAACCCCGAGCTCATGGGCTTTCACATGAGCGCGCACGCCATCATGATGGTCATCCTGGGCGGCATGGGCAACTTCGCCGGGGCCATCGTCGGCGCTTTCGCGTTTGAATACCTGCTGCATGTCTTCAAGGACCTGCCGCAAGTCGGCAGCGTCAACCTCGGCAAACACTGGCAGCTGTGGATGGGCCTCTTCATCGTGTTGCTGGTGGTTTTCGCGCCGCGCGGCATCCTGGGACTGGTCGAAAGATTCACCCAGCGCAAAGACAAGAACAAGGCGGAGGCCGGCCATGAGTGAAGTCCTCCTCAGTGCAAAAAACCTGACCAAGCGCTTCGGCGGCCTGGCTGCGGTCAACGATGTGTCAGTCGACCTCTGGCGCAACCACATCCACGCGGTCATAGGCCCCAACGGCGCCGGCAAGTCCACGCTGACCAACCTGCTCTCGGGCGATCTGCCGCCGACGTCGGGCACGGTGACGCTGGGCGGCCACGACGTGACCGGCTGGACGCCCGAAAAAATATCGGGCAAGGGCCTGGGCCGCAGCTACCAGAAGACCAATATCTTTTTGCCCTTCAGCGTCTGGGAAAACGTCAGGCTGGCCTCGCAGTCGCGCGCGCCGCATGCCGCGCACTGGCTCAAGCGAGCCACCAGCTTCGCGGCGGTCAATGCTCGCGCCGAACAGGCGCTGGAACTGGCCGGCCTGCAAAACCGCAAGCACAGCATCGCCGGCACCATCAGCCACGGCGAGCAGCGCCAGCTTGAAATCGCCATGACACTGGCCACCGAACCGCAGGTGCTGCTGCTCGATGAACCGCTGGCCGGCATGGGCGTGGCCGAGGCCGAGCGCATGGTCGCCCTGCTGCTGGCCATCAAGAAAGACCACGGCATCCTGCTGGTCGAGCACGACATGGACGCGGTGTTCACGCTGGCCGACAAGCTCACTGTGATGGTCAACGGCCAGGTGATCGCCAGCGGCACGCCCGCGCAGATAAGGGCCGATGCCGGTGTGCAGGCAGCGTATTTAGGCGAGGAACACTGATGAACGCCCCCGAGAAACAGATCGACATCCTGATCGCCGCCCAGGACATCAACACCTACTACGGCGCAAGCCACGTGCTGCGCGGCATTGACTTTCACGTCGCGCGCGGCGAAACGATTGGCCTCATGGGCCGCAACGGCATGGGCAAAAGCACCTTGCTCAAAAGCATCATGGGCCTGGTCAAGCCTCGTTCGGGCTCGGTCGCGATCAGCGGCAGGCCCATGACGGGCGCCCCGCCCTACGAAATCGCCCGCCTCGGCATCGCCTACGTGCCCGAAGGCCGCGGCATCTTCGGCAACCTCAGCGTGACCGAGAACCTCAAGATGGCGGCACGCGCCGGCACCCGGGGCCAGCGCGACTGGACCTACGAACGCGTGCTCGAGACCTTCCCGCGACTGAAGGAACGCCTGAACCACGGCGGCCAGCAGCTCTCGGGCGGCGAACAGCAGATGCTGACCATAGGCCGCGCGCTCATGACCAACCCGGATGTGCTGATCCTCGACGAGGCCACCGAAGGCCTGGCGCCGCTGATCGCGCGCGACATCTGGCGCATCTGCGGCCTGATCCGCGAAACCGGCATCAGCAGCGTGATCGTCGACAAGAACTGGAAGCACGTCACCCAGATCACCGACCGCAACGTGATCCTGGTCAAGGGCCAGGTCGTGTTTGAAGGCAGTTCCCCCGAACTGCATGCCAAGCCCGAGTTGCTGGCGCAATACCTGGGCGTGTGAGCCGGGAGTTGCCAGGGAGCGGCAACCATGAAGATATCACCGGCCACCTCGACACTGAGCCTCACCGTGCTGGCCATGCTCGCCTTTGCGGGCAACTCGCTCCTGTGCCGCCTCGCACTGCGCAGCACGCCGATTGACGCAGCCAGCTTCACGGCCCTTCGCATCGCTTCGGGTGCGCTGGTGCTCTGGCTTTTCATGTGGCGGCGTGGTGTCACGCCGACCGGTAACTGGCTGTCGGCCGGGGCGTTGTTCGTCTACGCGGCCGCATTCTCGCTGGCCTACGTAAGCCTGCCAGCGGCCACGGGTGCCCTGCTGCTGTTCGGCTCGGTGCAGCTTACGATGCTGGGCACCGGGCTGGCCCGCGGCGAGCGGCTGGGCGCCATGCAAAGCGCCGGCCTGGCAATTGCCGTGGCGGGCCTCATCGCACTGTTGCTGCCGGGCGCCGCCGCCCCAAGCTTGCCGTCGGCCATGTTGATGTTGCTGGCCGGCATCGCCTGGGCGGTTTATTCGCTGCGCGGAAAACACGCCGGTGACGCGACACGGGCCACCGCCGGAAACTTCCTGCGCGCCACGCCGCCGGCGCTGTTGTTGGCCGGCTTGATGTTCCCGCAGCTGATCTGGGATATGCGCGGGGCGGCATATGCCGTGACCTCCGGCGCGCTGACTTCCGGTGTGGGTTACATCATCTGGTACGCGGCGGTGAAGCGGCTTCCCGCCACTACGGCGGCCTCGGTACAACTGTCAGTGCCGGCCATCACCGCGCTGGGCGGTATCGCCTTTCTGGGGGAGCCGCTGGGCTGGACGCTCGCTGTCTGCTGCGCGGCCATTCTGGGCGGCGTCGCGCTGGCCGTGCGCCCTTCGCCGCCCAAAAGCTAAAGCAAGGCACGCAATTCCCGCGCCGCGCCAGGCGGGGCTGGTACACAACTTGCTCCGATTTTTCTGTCCGCTCCGCGGCACGCACCAGTGCGCCGACGACGGGCATGAAATCCCTTTCCCCCTCTGAAAGCAAGCCATGCCTTCCACCCGCGCTATCAGTCCATTTTTCCTGGCGGCCCTCTGCGCCGCGTCCAGCCTGTTCGCCACGCTGTCCCCGGCGCAGGACATCTACCCCAGCCGGCCGGTCAAGGTCGTCGTCGCGCTGCCGGCGGGGGGCAGCGTGGACATGGTGGCGCGGCAGATCAGCCAGCAGCTGACGGCCGACCTGGGCCAGCCTTTTGTAGTGGACAACCGGGCTGGCGGATCCGGCCAGATCGGCGTACCGGTGGTTGCAAAAGCGCCGCCGGACGGCTACACCCTCATGGTGTCGCCCGCGTCCTTCCTGACCACGAACAAGAGCATCTTCAAGACGCTTCCCTACAACCCCGAAACCGACTTTGTACCCGTGACCAAGCTGGTCAACCAGGCCATGGTGCTGGTGGTGCACGACAAGGCGAAATACGCCACCCCGGCCGACGTGCTGGCGGCGGCCAAAGCCAACCCCGGCAAACTAACCTATGCCTCCTCGGGCGACGGCAGCCCGCAACACCTGGCCGGCCTCATGTTTGAAAGCCGGACCGGCGTGAAACTGCTGCACATCCCGTACAAGGGCGGCGCACCGGCGATTACCGACCTTATAGGCGGCGTGGTGGACATGGCCTTTGCCCCGCTGCCGGAAGCGCTGCCGCACATCAAGTCCGGCAAACTGCATCCGGTCGGGGTGCTCAGTGAGAAGCGCGCCATTTCGGCGCCGGAGATTCCGACGCTGAAAGAAGGCGGCGTGAACAACGTGGTGCTGTCGGCCTGGATCGCCTTGCTGGCGCCCGCCAAAACGCCCCAGCCCATCCTGGACAGCCTCGGCAAGTCGGTAAAGGCCATGCTTCGCGGCGATGCCAAAAGCAAGTTCATTGAAATAGGCATGGAGCCTGCGGTCGACGAAAGCAAACCCCTGGGTCAGGTGATCTCGGAAGAGATCCGTATCCATGCCGACCTCGTGAAAGCGGCCGGGCTGGTACCGCAGTAAGGCTGGGCTAAAGCAGGGAGCGCAATTCCCGCGCCGCGTCCAGCAACAAGGGCAGCAATTCCTTCTGCAGCACCTCCACGCGCAAGCGCTGCGGCGAGGACACCACGTTAAGTGCGGCCACCGTGCGGCCCTGCATGTCGCGCAGCGGCACGGCCAGCGCGTGCACACCCAGTTCATGCTCCTCGCTGGCCAGGCAAAAGTCGTCCTGCCTCACCTGCTCGACCAGGGCCTTGAGCTTGCGCGGGTCGGTGGTGGTGTGCAGCGTCAGCCGCGCCAGGTTGCCGGTTTCGGTTTTCGCCTTGAGCCAGGCGCTGAACTCGCTCTTGGTCTTGGCGGCCAGCAGGATGCGGCCGGTCGAGGTGGCATGCGCCGGCAGGCGCGCCCCCAGGTGCAGGCCATACGCCAGCACCCGGGCCGGCGCTGCCTTTGGGTCGCCTGAGGACTTCCACTCAAAGCCGCTGCGCCCGATGATGACGATCTCGTCGCCGTCCAGCACCGCGACCGAAAACGATTCCTRTGCCTGGGCCGCGAGCCGGTTCAGCGCGGGCTGGATGGCGCGCGGCAGGCGCGCCGTTGCAAGGTAGCTTCCGGAGAAACGCAGCACCTTGGGCGCCAGCCAGAAATAGCTGCCGTCGGTTTCCAGGTAGCCCAGGTGTGTGAGCGTGAGCAAATGGCGGCGCGCCGCCGCGCGCGTGATGCCGGCGCGCTCGGCCGCCAGCGTGGCATTGAGGCGCTGGCGCTGCGTATCGAAGCTTTCCAGCACCGCCATGCCCTTGGCCATGCCTTCGATCATGTCGGCTTTGGCAATTGAAAAGGTGCCGGGTTTTGGGGCGGTTCGGGACGTGACCATTGCGCGATCATCGCACAAACAAGCCAAACATCGTGCAAAGCCGCCTTGCACCACTGGCCGGCTGGGGCTTCGCGACTTAACCTCAAAGCCAACAGATTCATGGGAGAACAACATGCGTGTACAGGTTGCCATCGTGGGCGGCGGCCCCGCCGGGCATTTGCTCGGCCAGTTGCTTTACAAGGCCGGCATCAACGCCATCGTGATCGAGCAGCGCAGCCAGGACTATGTGCTGGGCCGCATACGCGCGGGCGTGCTCGAGCAAGGCACGACCGACCTGCTCGACGAAGTCGGTGTGGGTAGCCGCATGCATGCCGAGGGCCTGGTGCACGGCGGCATTTCGCTAAGCTTCGGCGGCGACCACCACCGCATCGACCTGCAGCAGCTCACAGGCGGCAAAAGCGTCATGGTCTACGGCCAGACCGAGGTGACGCGCGACCTCATGAACGCGCGCGCCGCGGCGGGCCTGGCCACCGCCTACGAAGCCGAAAACGTCAGCCTGCATGACTTCGACGGCACGCGGCCCAAGGTGCGCTATGTGCAGCACGGCGTGGCGCACGAGGTCGAATGCGATTTCATCGCCGGCTGTGACGGCTTTCACGGCGTGAGCCGCGCCAGCGTGCCGCCCGGCGCGATGCAGACCTTTGAGCGCATCTACCCCTTCGGCTGGCTGGGTGTGCTGTCGGAAACGCCGCCCGTGGCCGACGAGCTGGTCTACAGCAACCACGCGCGCGGCTTCGCCCTGTGCAGCATGCGCAGCCACACGCGCAGCCGCTACTACGTGCAGTGCGCGCTGGATGACAAGGCCGAGCGCTGGAGCGACGACGCTTTCTGGGATGAGCTGCGCAGCCGCCTGGCGCCCGAGCTCGCCGAAAGCCTGGTGACCGGGCCATCGATCGAAAAAAGCATCGCCCCGCTGCGCAGCTTTGYGGCCGAGCCCATGCGCTTCGGCCGGCTGTTCCTGGCCGGCGACGCGGCCCACATCGTGCCGCCCACAGGCGCCAAGGGCCTGAACCTGGCGGCCAGCGACGTGCGCTACCTGGCCCGCGCGCTGGCCGGTTTTTACGCCGGCGACGAGACCGGCATCAACCGCTATTCAGAGACCTGTTTGCACCGCGTCTGGAAGGCCGTGCGCTTTTCCTGGTGGTTCACCTCGCTGATGCACCAGTTCCCCGATGGCGGGGAGTTCGGCCACAAGCTGCAGGAGGCGGAGTTGGATTATCTAATCCATTCACAGGCGGCATCGACGGCCCTGGCCGAAAACTATGTCGGCCTGCCGCTTTAAGCCAGCATTTTCGGGACGTGGCCGTTATGGTCAGGCGGTTCCCGCCGCACCGATGGCCTGCCGGGCCCAGACCAGCAGCTGACCCGGGTCATCGAGCAGTTCGGCGGGCGCGGCATAGTACTTCCGCACCTGGACCACACCGTTTTTTGTGGAATAGCTGAAGGGCTTGGAGCCCTTCTTCTCGTAGGCCGGCAGCGAACCCTCGTCCACCCGGAAGTACAAGGTGTTGCCCATGATCATGGCGAACTGGTTTCCACCGTGTTTCATCGCATGGCCGCCAAAGAACTTGCCATCGCGGATGTCTCCCAGCGGCGCCAGCAGTTCACGCACATAAGCGACGAATTCGGCATTTGCGCTCATGCAGTCCGCTCCGTTGCAGCGGCAGAAACTTCTTGTGTTGATTTCATGACAGCCATTATGGCGACGGACGCCTACCGCCCGCGATGCATTGCGGGTCGTTGAAAGTGGCCGGGTTGTTGCGGTCGCAGGGGATGCTGCAGTTGCTGGATCCGCGGCAGGCCGACTTGACGGACTCCTTCGCGGTCTGCTCCCAGTTGATATCAGCGCAGGCGCTGAGCAAAGCGGCCAGAGCCGCGGCAAGGGCAAGACGTTTCATGGGGAAGTTCCTGAACAAAAGATCAATGGGCGTCGTCAGGCCGGGAAACCAGCAGGTCCCCCGGCTGGCAATCGAGAAATTCGCAAATGCGCATCAGCGTGTCAAAGCGCACGCCCTTGACCTTGCCCTGCTTGAGCAGGGAGAGGTTGGCTTCGGTGATGCCGACGTAGGCGGCCAGGTCCTTGGACCTGGCTTTGCGTTCGGACAGCATCACATCGAGTTTGACGACGATGGGCATGCGCGGAAACGTGAGAAAGCGAAAAAAATCAGACGAACTGCGCGTTCTCTTCGGCCAGCGCCACAGCACGCGCCATCACGGCGGCGATCTGCCACACCATGCCGGCGAACAGCAGGGTCAGCAACTCGTTGCTGCCCAAACCCAGCGACAGCGCGCGCTGCCCGGCAGGCGCGCCCAGGGTTAGCACCACCGTGACCAGCGTGGATGCCAGCACTCCGGTGACCACCGACGCAAAAATGCCGGCGGCAAAACCGCGCAGGTATTTGACGGTGCGCAGGCTGAAATACTCGGCCTGCGAAAACCCCGAGAAGCAACGCATCGCGCAGACCAGGCCGTAGGACGCGCAGCACACCGGCAACACCCCCAGCAGCGCGGCCAGGCATTTTTGCCCCAGCGTGATGTCCATGGCGGCGGCCTGCGCGGCCTGTAGCGAGAGGCCCGCGCGCAGCAAAAGGCTGTCCACCGGCGTGCTCAGCAGGTGGTAGGCCACCGCCAGCGGCAGCGCCACCGCGAGCAAGGCGCAGGCCCAGGCCAGCACGCTGCTGATGCCCTGCACATCGGGCCCGGAGGGGGCCACGGGAGTTGCTGTGTGTTTCAAGGGAGCACCTCTTGTCTTGTGAAGAGGGCTTCAGTGTCTCAGAATAATTACTGTAAAACAATAATTAATATCTTTAAAACAGAAATTATTCGAACAATTTTGGGCACTTTAGCGACAACCCGCGCTATCGCAGGCAAAGGTTTGGGGTAAATTGCCTGCACACCGACAAGCCGGGCCAGCCTTCTCTTCACGCTTCTCCACCTCATTCAATGCCCACTTCCAAATCACCCGCCGCCCGCAAAACGCACTCCTCGCCCGCTCCTATCCAGCCGCTGAAAGGCGTCCGCGTCGTGAGCCTGGCACTCAACCTGCCCGGCCCGGCGGCGCTGATGCGCTGCCGGCAGATGGGTGCGAGCTGCGTGAAACTCGAACCGCCCGCACCGGCAGGCGCGTCGGCCGGCGCCTCGGGCGACCCGATGAAGCTCTACAACCCGAAGGCCTACACGGCGCTGCACAACGGCGTGCGCACCGCCACGGCCGACCTCAAAACTGAACGCGGCCAGGCCTTGCTGCACCGCGAACTCGCGAAGGCCGACGTGCTGCTCACCTCCTTCCGGCCGTCGGCGCTGGCCAAGCTGGGCCTGGGCTGGAAGGCGCTGCACCAGCAGCACCCGCAGCTAAGCCAGGTCGCCATCGTCGGCAGCCCAGGCGAGCGCGCCGAAGAACCGGGCCACGACCTGACCTACCTGGCCGAGAACGACCTGGTCACCGGGCTGGACTTGCCCGCCACGCTGTACGCCGACATGGGCGGCTCGCTGGAGCTGGACGCGCTGGCCGTCGAGAAGGACATTCCGCTGCACACGCTGGCGGCCTGAGCGCCCCTGCGCGAACTCACGAAGCCCGTCGCGCCAGCACCACCATCGCTGCTCCCAGCAGCAAGGCGCCCACGCCCTGCTGCGCGCTCAAGGGCTCGGCAAACAGCCAGGCCGCTGCGACGGCGGCCACCAGCGGCTCCACCAGCGTGCCTATCACCGTCGCGGTCGGCGACAGGCGCCGCGCCCCCCAGGCGAAGGCCAGGTAGGCGATCGACGTGGTGAAGATGCCGGTGTAAGCCACCTGCAGCCAGGCGGTGGTGTGCTGCGGCCAGGTCACGCCTTGCACGGCAGCCATGGCCAGCATCAGCAAGGCGGCCGCGCTCATGCTCCAGGCTGAGGCCGTGACCGCGGGAATGTGCGAGGGCATGCGCGCATTGCCCAGCACCACCAGCGAATACAGCGCGGCCGAAGCCAGCGACCAAGCCAGGCCGGCCGCGTAATGCGCCGGCAGGCTCAAACCCTCGCCTGGCATGGCGATCAGGCCCACACCCAGCAAGGCCAGGCCCAAAGCCAGCAGCAACCGGCCGCTGGCGCGCTCATAGCCGCGCAGCACCGATAGCAGCGCGACGATCACCGGCGCGCAGCAGATCGAGATCACCGTCGGCAGCGCCGCGCCTATATAGCCCATGGCGATGAACCAGCTCGTGACGTTGAGCGCCATGGCCAGGCCGGTGCCCACAACCAGCGCCTGGCCGCGACGCGGCAGTTGCCGCCATTGGGCGGTATGCGGCGCGACCGGCAACTGCCGCCAGTGCCACCACCACAAGAGCGGCAGGCCAAGCGCGAAGCGCGCCAGGGACAGGCTGTAGGGCGCCATGCCCCCGGCCATCACAGACTGGGCCACCAGGGCGCCCACGCCCCACAAGACGCCCGCAAGCAAGACACCGCCCCAGGCCAGGGTGGCCGATGTTTGGGTTTTCATGAAAATTCTCCGTCCGTGCGCCTGCCGCAGGCGGGGTCGCCGCGAAAAAAGCAGGCAGGCGCGTCAACTCAAGGCCGCGCGCCGTTCCGCCGGAACTGGCACGGCCAAAGGGCGCAGCCGGGCGTCAAGCCGGGTGCATCACAGAGCGACGGAGGGAGGAGAAAGCTGGAGTTGCATGCGCCGCATCTTAGCCGAACGATGTGCCGGCGACATCTGCCGCGAAGCAGCAGGTTCAGAACAGGCGTTCAACCTGGTAGCCGCGTGCCGCCATCAGGGCCGGAAGGCCTTGCGAGCCAGTCATGTGCATGGCCCCCACCGCGGCGAAAAGTTTTCGCCCCTCGCCATGGAGTTCATGGATGCGCCGCGCCAAGCCGGGATTGCGATCGTCCAGTGCCCTTTTCAGCAACTTTCGCTCGGCTTCGGTCCTGGCGCATTCGCACCAGGCCTTGTAGTTGTCGAGTTCGGCCAGATCAGCGGTCTCCCACACCAGGGCCACCTTGCGCAGCACCGGACGCAATCGGTCCGCCTCCACGTCATCGAGCCAATCGCGGACCATGGCTTCGACCTCGGTATCGTCCTGGGCAAAAATCCCCTGGAGCTGAAGCGCGACCGTCTCCAGGGACACCACCGGTCGTCCCACGCTCCGGGCTATCAGGGAAAGCATGATTTCGCTGCCGTAGCTGGGATCAAAGCCATCATGGCGAGCAGCCATGAATGTCAGCGTCAATGCATGCATTTCTGCCGGCCCCTGTCTCAAGACATCCTCCGGCAGGCATGCGGCCTCCCATAGTTTTTTCACGCGAGCCTGAAGTGCCGCAGGCAGTTTGCCCGGTCCTTTGGAAGCCAGTACGGCCGCCATCTCGCGCTGGACCGACTCGTCAAGCGGGTCAAGTTCCAGGGCCACCATGTCGGTTTGCTGCAGAGCCCGCTTGACCAGCGGCCCGGGCAGCACCCATTGCGCTTTGCCCACGTGGATGGTGCCGTAGAGATAGGAGGAGCGGCCGTCTTTGGTAATGCGCCAAAGCGGCCCGCGGTCACGGGCCTGCCTGGCCGCGGCATCAAACAGCTCCGGGGAAAACGGCTTGGCGGCCGGTGGGCAAACGGGCGCATCTGCCGCCACAGCGGTTTTGGCACCCAGCAGAAAAAACCAAACCAGGCACCATGCACTGCGTGCAAACCATCCCGTCATTGCATCTCCCTTTTTTGTGTCGGGCAAGTTTACAAGGATGGCATCCCATCAGCCTGGTGCCAACACGCCGCCTCGCGCGGGCCGCTCAAACACCTGCCGGACAAAGGCATACAGGGCCCATAGCAGCAGCAAGGGAATCACCAGGGTCTGCAGCACAAAGATCACGATGAGTTTGATGATGTGTTCGGTGGCCTGCTCTGCCGCGCGCTTGAGGTTCTCGAAATGCCGGCCCACGTCGCCGTTTTTCGCCAGCCAGTCTTTCATGCTGTCGACCAGGCCGCGGTTGTCGGGCGCGGCCGCGGCGGCGGGGTTGAGTTGCACGGCTTGGCCCGTCGCGCCGTCTATCAATTGCTGGCTGGCCGCGTAGTCGGCCGCCAGGAATTTTTGCCACAGCAGGTCGCTGCCCAGGGTCACCACCGGCACGGCAAAGCGCAGCATCAGCAAAATCACCAGCAGCCTGGACAGCCAGGGCGGCGCCCGCGACCTGCGCAGCTGGAACCACCACCAGCCCAGCGCCGCGGCGCTCAAGGCCAGTGACACCGGCCAGTAGCCGCCTATGCTGATCAGCGCCTTCTGGATGCCGAAGGCAACGCTGGCCGCCAGCATCAGGTGCGAGAACTGCTCCACGAGGTCGTTCACCGGGTCCAGGATTTGCCCGGGCGTGAAGGTAACGCCCACGCCAAAGGGCTGCACCGAGGCTTCGGTGCCCTGCGCGACCGAGATCACGGCATTGAGCAGGCGCGCCGTCGCGAAACTGACCAGCGCTCGCTTGAGGCCGGCATCGACCTGCCGCATGGCCGGCGCGTCCAGCGGGGCCAGCCAGGCACAGGCCGTGACGGCGGTCATGGTGAAAGCCACGAGCACTTTGCGTGCGATGGACCAGGAAATGGGCATGGCAATCGGCATGGATCTCCCCGTGGGGTTGTGGATCAGGAGCCTGCTGCGGCGATGCGCTGGCCGCCGAGGCACTGGGAAGCATCTTGCCAGAAAGGTGTGCGGCTGGCCGGGCTTTCGCCCGGCGCCCTAGCGGCTCTTGCGGCCGGAAGGCTTGCCGCCGGCGCCCTGCGCCAGCGGCGGCAGGCCGGTGTGGCGCGTCAGCAAACGGCCTTTGACCACCGGCGCGGCCTTGGCCGGGGCAGCGGTGCCCGTCGAGTTCTTGCGCCGCGCGCTGGTGTAGCTGCCGTCGGTCAGCGGCTGGAAGGTCGGGATCAGGTGGTGTTTGCCGTTGCCGATCAGGTCGGCGCGGCCCATGGCCTTGAGCGCCTCGCGCAGCACCGGCCAGTTGTTGGGATCGTGGTAGCGCAGGAAGGCCTTGTGGAGCCGGCGCCGGCGTTCGCCGCGCACAATGTCCACCGTCTCGCTGTCGCGCGTGATCTTGCGCAGCGGGTTCTTGTTGGTGTGGTACATCGTCGTCGCCGTGGCCATGGGGCTGGGGTAGAAGGTCTGCACCTGGTCGGCGCGGAAGCCGTTCTTCTTGAGCCAGATCGCCAGGTTCATCATGTCTTCGTCGCTGGTGCCCGGGTGGGCCGCGATGAAATACGGGATCAGGAACTGCTTCTTGCCGGCTTCGAGGCTGTACTTCTCGAACATCTGCTTGAACTTGTCATAGCTGCCGATGCCGGGCTTCATCATCTTGGTGAGCGGTCCCTGCTCGGTGTGCTCGGGCGCGATCTTGAGGTAGCCGCCCACGTGGTGCGTCACCAGCTCTTTCACGTACTCGGGGCTTTGCACGGCCAGGTCGTAGCGCAGGCCGGAGCTGATGAGGATCTTCTTCACGCCCTTCAAGGCCCGCGCACGGCGGTACATCTTGATCAACGGGTTGTGGTCGGTGTTGAGGTTGGAGCAGATGCCCGGGTACACACAGGAAGGCTTGCGGCAGGCGGCCTCGATTTCGGGCGACTTGCAGCCTATGCGGTACATATTGGCGGTGGGCCCGCCCAGGTCGGAAATCGCGCCGGTAAAACCCTTGACGGTGTCGCGGATCGCCTCGATCTCGCGGATCACCGAGTCTTCGGAGCGGCTCTGGATGATGCGGCCTTCATGCTCGGTGATCGAGCAGAAGGTGCAGCCGCCGAAGCAGCCACGCATGATGTTGACGGAAAAACGGATCATCTCCCACGCGGGAATCTTGGTCGCGCCGTCGTGGCTGCCGTTTTCGTCGGCATAACGCGGGTGCGGCGAGCGGGCGTAAGGCAGGTCGAAGACGTAGTCCATCTCGGCCGTGGTCAGCGGGATGGGCGGCGGCGTGATCCACACGTCGCGCGCCGTGGCGCCTTCGCCGTGGGCCTGCACCAGCGCGCGGGCGTTGCCGGGGTTGGTTTCGAGGTGCAGCACGCGGTTGGCGTGGGCATAGAGCACCGCATCGCTCTTGACTTGTTCGTAGGACGGCAGGCGTATCACCGAGCGGTCGCGCGGCGGGACCTTGATCTTGCCCTGCGCGGTGTGCACCGTGGACGGGAGGTTTGGGTTGGCCACAAAGGTCAGCGGCTTGATGGCCGGATTGGCTTGCGCCGCCGCTTTCGCCACAACGGGTGAACCCGCCGACTCGGCCTTGACCGCCACTTCAGTCGCCTCATCCTCACGCGCACAGGTCGCGCCCTGTTCGCGCGCCTGGTCGGAAATCATCAAATACGGGTTGACGTGTGCTTCAACCCGGCCCGGCGCATCGACACTGGTGGAGTCGATCTCGAACCAGCCCTGGGCGCTCTCGTCGCCGCTGCGGCGTATAAAGGCCGTGCCGCGCACGTCGGTGATGCTGGCGACCGGCTCTTTGGCGGCCAGGCGGTGCGCGATCTCGACGATGGCGCGCTCGGCATTGCCGTAGAGCAGCAGGTCGCACTTCGCATCGACCACCACGCTGCGGCGGACCTTGTCGGACCAGTAGTCGTAATGCGCGATGCGGCGCAGCGAGCCTTCAATGCCGCCCAGGATGATGGGCACGTCCTTGTAGGCCTCGCGGCAGCGCTGCGAATACACCAGCGCCGCGCGGTCGGGGCGCTTGCCGCCTATGTCGCCGGGGGTGTAGGCGTCGTCGCTGCGGATCTTGTGGTCCGCCGTGTAGCGGTTGATCATCGAATCCATGTTGCCGGCGGTCACGCCGAAAAACAGGTTGGGTTTGCCCAGCACCTTGAAGGGGTCGGCACTTTGCCATTCGGGCTGGGCGATGATGCCGACGCGAAATCCTTGCGCCTCCAGCATGCGGCCAATGACGGCCATGCCGAAGCTCGGGTGGTCGACATAGGCGTCGCCCGTGACCACGATGATGTCGCAGCTGTCCCAGCCAAGCGCGTCCATCTCGGCCCGGCTGGTGGGCAGAAACTTGGCGGTGCCGAAGCGGGCCGCCCAGTACTTGCGGTAGCTGGTCAGCGGCTTGGCGGCGCGCGTAAAGAAGGAGACGTCGACGGGGGCGTTCATGGGGGCTTTGGGTAACCCTCGATTGTAAGGTTTACCCTGAGTTGTGCCTCTTTATCCGGCATTTAAGCCCTACAAAGGCCTCACTACGGACCCCTAGCGTGGTTAAAGTGGCTCAGCGGCGACGGATTGCACCGCTTTTCACCTCCAAATCAAAGCCATGACCCCTTACACCGCCAGCTTGCTCGCCGACCTGATGTTGCTGCTGCACGCGGCCATCGTGGCTTTTGCCGTGCTGGGACAGTTGCTGTTCATGGCCGGCGGCCTGCGCGGCTGGGCCTGGGTGCGCAAGCTGTGGGTCCGGCTGGCGCACCTGGCGCTGATCGCCTTTGTGGTGCTGCAAAGCTGGCTGGGCCAGACTTGCCCCCTCACCCTCTGGGAACAGTCGCTGCGATTGCAGGCCGGGCAAGAAGCTTATGCCGAATCGTTTATCGAGCACTGGCTTTCAAGGCTGATCTTTTTCAACGCGCCGGCCTGGATGTTCGTCGTGGCCTACTCCGCCTTCGGCATGTTGGTCTTGCTGGGCTGGTGGTGGTGGCCGCCGCGCCGGAATCGCGGACCCCGAACTCAGCCGTGAACCTGCCGGCTGTCGGCAGGCGCTTCGTCGCGTTCGGTCATGCCGTAATCGCGCAGCACATGGGCCACACGCAGCCTGTAGTCCTCAAACACCCCGCCGCGCCCGCGGCTTTGCGCCTGGCGGTGGGTTTCCAGCTTGCGCCATTCCAGCACGGCGGCCTCATCGCGGAAGAAGGACAGCGACAGCAGCTTGCCCGGCGTGCTCAGGCTTTCAAAGCGCTCAATGGAAATAAAGCCGTCGATTTTTTCAAGCTGCGGCCTGAGCGCCGCGGCAATGTCGAGATAGGTCTGCTTCTGGCCCTGGGCGGGCAGCACTTCAAAAATAATCGCAATCATGGGGAGCCCTTTTTTTGCTGGACGAGATGATGTGATGGTGGCATCAAGCGGTGAAGACCGGAATCCGGGCATTCATGGACGGCCGGTAAGTCCAGCTGAACGACGCGGTGTCCTTGAGCCGCCCCGGCACCAGCAAGGCCCGGATGGCCGCCGCCGCGATCACGCATGCCAGCGCCTGGCCCGGGCACTGGTGCGCGCCATGGCCGAAGCCGGGTACCTCGCGGTCCGGGCGCTCCAGCAGGAACTCGCCGGGCCTGGCATTGCACGCGGGATCGCGGCCCGCGGCGGCCAGCACCAGCAAGACCACATCGCCGGCCTGCAGCGGAATGCCCGCGACCTCGGTGGCCTCGACCACAAAGCGGCGCGTGTTGTGGATGGAAGGGTCATAACGACTGACCTCATGGACCATCCGCAGCAACTGGCCGGGCTCGCGTTCCATGGCCTCCAGCAGGCCGGGCCGTGTGGCCAAGGCCGCGATGCTGTTGCCGATCAAACCCGCCGTGGCTTCATAGGTTTGCGACAGCAAGCCGACCGCATTGCAAAGCAGCGCCTGCGCATCGTGCCAGCCGGCCTGCGCCGCCTCCCGCTGCAGGCGCGCCAGCGCGCTGCCGGGCTGGGCCGCCGTCGCTTGCACCAGCTCCGCAAAGCGCGCGAGCAAGGCCGAAGCGGCGTCGCCGGCCGCCGCCAGTTGGGCCGGCGTGCTGAGCGGCGACAGGCAGGCGACAAAGTCGGCCATCCAGCGCGCCACTCGCGGCAGCTCGTCTTCGGCAAAACCCAGCAGGTCGGCCACGGCCATCACGGGCACCTCAAAGGCCCAGCGCGACAGTGCGGCGCCTCGCAAAGCGCCCTCCCCCGCGACTTGCAAGGCCAGCGCTTCCGTCCTGGCCTCCACGCGCTCCAGATCCACCGCCGCCAGAAACCGCTCCAAAGCCAGCTTGGGCGCGTCGTGCCGCAGGCCCTCGTTCATGCGCACCAGGTGGCCGAAGACCTCGCCGGCCGCCGAGCCGACGATGGCTGCCGGCACGGGCTCCGCGACGGGGCGCACACGGCAGGCCGGATTGCCCAGCACCTCTTTGACGCTCACGGCGCTGCTGGCGATCCAGAGTTTGCGCGGCGCGTCAAACACCAACGCCGGGCCTGCGGCCAGGGTTGCGTAATACGGATAGGGATTGCGATGGGCGGATGCCGCGAGGATGTTTTCAGGGTTGGTATCGAGGTGCATGGCCATTATTTTTGCCCCAAACACCGACCCTATGCTTCGCTCGCGGACGAAACGTGACCGCTTTTAGCGCGCCGGCAGCACTTGGCCCCAGCACTCGCCAAAACCGATGCGCTGGAAACCCTCGCGCTCGCACCAGGCACGCAGGATGACGGCGTCGCCGTCCTCGAGGAAGGTGCGCGTCTCGCCGTTGGACAGCGTCAAGGCGTTTTTGCCGCCGGCGCTGAGTTCCAGCAGCGAGCCGGCCTGCTCGGGCCGCGCACCAGACAAGGTGCCCGAACCCAGCAGATCGCCGGGCTGCAGGTTGCAGCCGTTGACGGTATGGTGCGTGAGCATTTGCGCCACCGTCCAATAGGCGTCGCGAAAGTTGGATTGCGACAGGCGCTCGGGTCCCTGGCTGGCGTCGCGCATGGCTTGCGTGTGTAGCCAGACCTCGAGTTCCACGTCCAGGCTGCCCTGTTGCCGGTTGCCCGGCGAGTCGAGGTAAGGCAAGGGCTGCGGGTCGCCCTCGGGGCGCGAAAAGGCCGCACGAAACGGCGCGAGCGCCTCCAGCGTGACGATCCAGGGAGAGATCGTGCTCGCGAAATTCTTGGCCAGGAAAGGGCCCAGCGGCTGGTATTCCCAGGCCTGCACGTCGCGCGCCGACCAGTCGTTGAGCAACACCATCCCGAAAGCATGGGCCTCGGCCTGCTCCATGCCCACAGCTTCGCCCAGCGCGTTGCCCTGCCCCACCAGCACGCCGAGTTCGAGCTCGTAGTCCAGGCGATGGCTGGGCCGCAAGACCGGCGCCTCCTCGTTCGGACCCTTGGTCTGCCCCAGCGGCCGCGGGAATTGCTGGCCGCTGACGCCAATGGACGATGCCCGGCCGTGATAAGCGATGGGCACCCATTTGTAGTTCGGC
>NZ_JBFUBY010000036.1:0-21371 GCF_056405515.1 Polaromonas sp. P1_G2 | reverse complement strand
CGCCTGAACCGAGCACCGCAGGTTGCCCGTAGCGCAGCGAAGGGACGCAGCAACCAGGGTCGCCTTTTCTTTTGCTTAMTTTTCTTTTGGCGAAGCAAAAGAAAAGTGAGTAGCCGCCGGGCTACCCCCGGCCAGCAGAACCAAGCAAAGAGAACAGAGGAAGCGCGGACAGCCGGCGCAAGACCCGAGCTATTTCACAGCATCCCTAAGCCGAGCAAAAACCTTCCAGAACGCCGCCTCCTGCGTGGTCGCGAAATTGATCCGCATCAGCGTGCTGGGCGCCCGCACCGCATGGAACAGCGCCCCCGGGGCGATCAGGTAACCCTCATCGAGCATGCGTTGCGACAGCGCGTCGGTGTCGACGCCGGTATCCACCCAGCCGAACAGGCCGGCGGGCTCTGCCGCGAAGGTGCAGCCGTGGGCGATGGCCAATTTGACGCTGCGGGCGCGTGCGGCATCCAGCCGGGTGCGTATGCGTTCGGCGTGGCGCCGCAGCTGGCCCTGGTCTATGCACCAGGCCAGCGCCTTTTCGAGCAGGGCCGGTGTCGTCAGCGTGGCCAGCAGCTTGGTGTCGAGCAGGCGCTCGACCAAGTCGGGCGGCGCGGCCATGAAGCCGACGCGCCAGCCGGGCGCGAGAATCTTGGCGAAACCGCTGACGTAAATCGTGCGCTGCAAACCGTCGAGCGAACACAGCCGGGTGGCGTGTTCGGGCGCCAGGTGGCTGTAGGTGTCGTCTTCGACGATGTGGAAGTTGTGCTGCATCGCCAGCTGCAGCACGCGGTGGGCACTGCCCGGCGTGAGGCAGTAGCCGGTGGGGTTGTGGAACACGCTGACACTGACAAACAGCTTGGGCTGGTGGATTTCACAGTACTGCGCCATCACCTCCAGGTCGGGCCCGTCGGCGCGGCGCGGCACCGGCAGGATGCGCATGCCCAGCGCGTCCAGCCGGGCGAATTCCACGGCCCAGCCGGGCTCTTCGACCATCACGCAGTCGCCGGCGCGCAGCAGGGTGCGGCTCACGATGTCCAGCGCATGCGTGGCGCCGACCGTGGTGATGATCTGCTCGGGCACGGCATGCACATTGAGCGCGCTCAGTTTCTGCGACAGCGCGCGGCGCAGGCCGCTGTCGCCCATGGGCTCGCCGTACTGCAGCGAAAAGTCCCGCAGCGCGCTGACGCTGGTGACCTTGCGCACGGCCGTCGGCATGAAGCTGGTTTCCAGCCAGTCGGACGGGAACACGCCCATGCCGGGCTGGGGCTTGTTGCTGACCTTGTGGAACATGCCGCGTATCAGCGCGGTCGCGTCGACCGGCGCCTGGCGCGTGTGCATCCAGCCGGCGGTGCTCCAGGCGCTCAGCGGCGCCAGGCTGGCCGCGGCACCGGCGGCCGCCGGCGCCGCCCCCGGCTTTCCGGCCTGCGTCACCGCCGGGGCCTGGAAGGTCGGTGCCAGCGCCGCGTTGAGTGAGGCATCGCGCACAAAAAATCCGCGGTTCTTGCGCGCCACCACCAGGCCCTGCGCCAGCAGCTGGTCATACGCGGCCACCACGGTGGACACGCTCACACCCTGTTGCTCGGCGCACAGGCGCACCGAGGGCAGGCGCGCGCCGGGCGCCAGCAGGCGGCTGCGGATGCGCTCGGCAAAGCGCGCCGAAAGCTGTTCGGTCAGGGAGAGCGAGGCGGTTTTCATCAACATGGTGTGAACCTTGTGGCTCCTGGGGCGGAGCGTGTGTGCTGACAATTTGACCAATACAGTTTTGGAATTTGTACCGATAACTGTATTGGTGGTGTATTGCTTTCAACTATAAAGTCTGAAACATGAACTGGCAAGAATTTACGGCTTTACTSGTGCTGGCCACGGCGATGAGCTTTTCGCCGGGGCCCAACACCACGCTGTCCACCGCGCTGGGCGCCAACCACGGTTTGCGCCGCGCGCTGCCTTTTGTCTGCGCCGTGCCGGTCGGCTGGGGCGCGCTGCTGCTGGTGTGCGCGCTGGGTCTGGGCGCGCTGGTGCTGGCGGTGCCGTTGCTGAGCTGGGCCGTCAAGGTCGTCGGTGTGGCCTATTTGCTGTGGCTGGCCTTCAAGGTCTCGCAGTCGCGCCAGCTCAGCGAGGCCGACGCGTCCCGGCTGAACGTCACCTTCTGGCAGGGCGCTGCCCTGCAGTTCGTCAATATCAAGGCCTGGATGCTGGCGCTGGCCATCGTCAGCGGCTGGATCGCCGGCCGCGAAGCGCCCGGCATGCGCCTGGCCATCGTGCTGCCCGTGATGCTGGCCTATGCCTTTGTCAGCAACCTGGCCTATGCCCTCGCGGGCTCACTGCTGCGCGAATGGCTCACCGGCCCGGCCGGCAGCGGCCTGCGGCTGCGCTGGTTCAATTACGTGATGGCGGCCGTGCTGGTAGCCACCGCCGTCTGGATGCTCTTTATATGAGCCCGAACACACAAATCACCAAAGGCCTCTGGTTCGGCCTGCTGGGCATCGTGATTTTCTCGGTCACGCTGCCGATGACGCGGCTGGCCGTGGGCACGCCCGAGGCGCCGCAGATGTCGGGCGTCTTCATCGCGCTGGGCCGCGCCGTGGTGGCCGCGGCACTGTCGGCTGTCTTCCTGCTGGCCACGCGCGCGCCTTTTCCGCGGCGCGAGGACTGGTGGCCGCTGGCCGCCACCGCGGGCGGCGTGGTCTTCGGTTTTCCGCTGTTCACCTCCATCGCCATGCGCCATGTGGAGGCCATGCATGCGAGCGTGATCATCGGCACCTTGCCGCTGGCCACCGCGGCCGTCGGTGCGCTGCTGCACCGCCAGCGCCCTTCCACCGGCTTCTGGCTGTGCGCCGCCCTGGGCAGCGCGCTGGTGGTGGCCTTTGCCATGCTGCGCTCGGGCAGCGGCAGCCTGTCCATCAGCCCGGCCGACCTGTTGCTGCTGGCCGCCGTGCTGTGCGCCGCCGTCGGTTACGGCTATGGCGCCAGGCTCTCGCAGCGCATGCGGGCCGAGCACGTGATCTGCTGGGCGCTGCTGCTGGCCCTGCCGCTGACCTTGCCGCTGGCCGCCTCCAGCTGGCCCGCCGGGCCCATCAAGGCCGCCGCATGGTGGGGATTCGGCTATGTCGCGGTGTTCTCGATGTGGCTGGGTTTTTTCGCCTGGTATCGCGGCCTGGCGCTGGGCGGCACGGTGCGCGTGAGCCAGGTGCAACTGGTGCAGCCGTTTTTGTCCATGCTGTTCGCGGTGCCGCTGCTGGGCGAGCGCCTGGACGCCGTGACCGTGGGCTTCGGCCTGGCGGTGATCGCCACCGTGTTCATCGGCAAAAAAATGCCGGTGCACCAGCCGGCCGCCATGCCCCCCTCTTTGCTGCACCCGAGGAAGACCTGATGTACTGCGCCGCCTTTATTTTCGAACCCGGCACCTATGACGAACGCTTCCACGCGCTGGACGCGCTGATCGAGGAAGCCGCCCACGCCACGCCCGGCTACCTGGGCGCGGAAACCTGGCGCTCGCCCGACGGCACGCGCAGCAACGCGACCTATTTCTGGGACAACCAGGAGGCGCTGCGCGCCTTCTCGGCCCACCCGAAACACCTGGAAGCCAAACGCCAGTACACCCAGTGGTACAAAGGCTTTCACATCGTCATCTCGCAGGTGCTGCGTTCCTACGGCGACGGCACCATCGCCCACATCACGCCCAACGAACGCGCGCGCAAGGCGGGGCAGGCCGCATGAACATCCACAACATCCCTTTCGGCACCACGGACTGGTCCGCCGTGGCCCGCACCGAACATTCAGCCCTGGAAGGAAAGGCTTTCTGGCGCACCCAGCAGTTCGGCGACGTGCGCGTGCGCATGGTCGAGTACACGCCGGGTTATGTGTCCGACCACTGGTGCAAAAAAGGCCACATCCTGCTGTGCCTGCAGGGGCAGTTGCACACCGAGCTCGAAGACGGCCGGCGCTTCACGCTGGAGCCCGGCATGAGCTACCAGGTCGCCGACCAGGCCGAAGCACACCGCTCCACCGCGCCGCTGGGCGCCACCCTGTTTGTGGTGGATTGAGCCCATGGACGTCACACCCGAAACACCCGAACAGACACGCCGGCGGCTGTCGCGCGCGATGGCGCATGCGCGCGCCGACGTGCTGCCGGGCGACTACACCTTTGCCGAATTTCCCGTGGCGGAGTTTCCGGCGCATCTCGCGTCACTGGCCGGCGGCGCGCTGGCCCTGGTGCGCGACGAGGCGGTATGGAGCGCACTGCTGCCCGCGCCGGCGCCCACACAACCGGAAGACCGCTATGCCGTCGTCTGTTTTCATTTCGCGCCCGGCATTCCCAACAGCGGTTTTGTCGGCTGGCTGGCCAGTGAATTCAAGCGTGAGCTGGGCACAGGTGTCTTTGTCGTCTGCGGCCACAACGCGTCCGACGGCGGCGTGTTCGACTATTGGGGAATCCCCCGCGGCGTGGCCGGACGGGCGATAGAGCTTATCCGCGCCATGCAGTCCGCCGGAGCGGCCGCATGAACGGTACTTTGCGCGGAACGGCCAAGGTGAGATCATCGTCACACCCATGCCATCGCGCCGGTGCGCCGCACCGCGTTGAAAGCGATGCAAGAGATTTTTGACCAGGGTTGTTTGACGGCCCGCAAGGAGGAGAGTGAAATGGAATGGACTCAAGCGCAACGCGCCAAAAAAATGAACCCTTCGGTGATCCGCGAGATCCTCAAGGTCACCGAAAAGCCAGGCATCATCAGTTTTGCCGGCGGCCTGCCCTCGCCCAAGACCTTTCCGGTCGCGGCTTTCCGTGCAGCCTGCGACAAGGTGCTGCGCGAGGACGGCCATGCCGCGCTGCAGTACGCGGCCAGCGAAGGTTATGCGCCGCTGCGCGAGATGGTGGCCGCCATGCTTCCCTGGGAGGTCGATCCGGCGCAGGTGCTGATCACCACCGGCTCGCAGCAGGGCCTGGACCTGATCGCCAAGATCCTGATAGACGCCGGCAGCCGCGTGCTGGTCGAAACCCCCACCTACCTGGGCGCGCTGCAGGCCTTCACGCCCATGGAGCCCGAGGTCGTGGGCGTGGCCAGCGATGACGAGGGTGTGGATATCAAGGACCTGGCGAGCAAGGCCGCAGGCGCGCGCTTCTTCTACGTGCTGCCCAATTTCCAGAACCCGACCGGCCGCACCATGAGCGAAGCGCGCCGCGCCGCGCTGAGCGCCGAGGCCGCGCGCCTGGGCCTGCCCATCGTCGAGGACAACCCCTACGGCGACCTGTGGTTCGACACGCCGCCGCCGCTGCCGCTCACCGCGCGCAATCCCGAAGGCTGCGTCTACATGGGCTCCTTCTCCAAGATCCTGGCGCCCGGCCTGCGCCTGGGCTTCCTGGTCGCGCCCAAGGCGCTGTACCCCAAGCTGCTGCAGGCCAAACAGGCCGCCGACCTGCACACGCCGGGCTTCAACCAGCGCATGGTGGTCGAGACCATGAAAAACAATTTCCTGGAGCGCCACGTTCCGACCATACGCGCGCTCTACAAATCGCAGCGCGACGCCATGCTGGCCGCGATGCGGCGCGACATGCCCGAGGGCGTGAGCTGGAACACGCCGGCCGGCGGCATGTTTTTGTGGGTGCGCCTGCCAGAAGGCATGAACGCCATCGACCTGCTGCCCAAGGCCGTGGAGCGCAACGTGGCCTTTGTGCCCGGCTGGGCGTTCTACGCCGACCATGCCGACGCCCGCACCCTGCGCCTGTCCTTTGTGACGTCGAGCGTCGAGCAGATCAACATCGGCATCGCCGCGCTGGCCGCGGCCATACGCGAGCAGCTGCCCACGGGCGTGCCCGAACTGCGCGCGGCGGCATGATGGACACCGGCACGCTGTCGCTGTTTGTGCTGGCGGTTCTGGCGCTGTTCGCCTCGCCCGGCCCCAACATGGCCTTTGTGCTCTCGCACGGGCTGGCACATGGCGTGCGCGGCGGCTTCGCGGCCGCCCTCGGCATCTCGGCGGCCGACCTGGTGCACACGCTGTGCGCCGCGACGGGCGTGACCGCGCTGGTCGCGGCCTGGCCGCCCTCCTTCGATGTGCTGCGTTACGCCGGTGCGGTGTATTTGTTGTGGCTGGCATGGAAGGCGCTACGGCCGGCCGGCGCGCGCCGTGATGCCGAGGCCGTTCCCGCCGGTTTTGCGCGCATCGTGCGCATGGCTTTGTTGAACAACCTGGTGAACCCGAAGGCGCTGCTGTTTTTCATGGTTTTCCTGCCGCAGTTTGTGAACCCGGCACGCGGCCATGTCACGCTGCAATTGCTGGTGCTGGGCGTCCTGCTGTCGGCGATGGCGCTGGCCTTCAATACCGTGCTGGGCGCCTTCAGCGGGCAGATAGGCCGCCGCCTGCAGGCGCGCCCCGGCGCCGCAAAATTCCAGCGCGGCCTGCTGGCCTTTGTCATGGCAGGGCTCGCACTGCGGCTGCTGTTTCTCGACCGACCTTCCAAAGGAATCTGACATGCTTCATCTCTGGGGGCGCATCAGCTCCATCAATGTCCGCAAAGTGGTGTGGGCCGCGCAGGAACTGGGCCTGACCCTGCAGCGCACCGACGCCGGCGGCCAATTCGGCATCGTCAAGGAGCTTGAGTACCAGCGCAAGAACCCGAATGCGCTGGTGCCCTTGCTCGAAGACGGTGAGGCCCTGGTCTGGGAATCCAACGTCATCGTGCGCTACCTGTGCGCCAAATACTCGCTGGGCGACTTTTATCCCGCAACGCTGCCACAGCGCTTTGCCGCCGAACAGTGGATGGACTGGCAGCAGACCACCTTCAACCCGGCGGGCCGCGCCGCCTTCATCCAGTGGATACGCACGCCGGCGGAACAGCGCAACCCGGCGCTGATCGCGCAGTCCGTGGCCGCCACTGAGCCGCTGCTGGCCCTGCTCGATGCGCACCTGGCCGAGCACGCATTCATCGGCGGCGAACACTTCGGCATGGCCGACATCCCGCTGGGCTGCGAAATGCACCGCTGGTTCGGCCTGCCGCAGCCGCGGCCCGCGCGGCCCCACCTGGACCGCTGGTACCAGGCCTTGCTGGCGCGGCCCGCGGCGCGCGGTGTGCTGGACCTGCCTTTGTCATAAATCCTGAAACCATTCCTGAAAAACTGAGAGCCCCATGAAGCAGCGCGCATTCAAGCAAGTCGACGTATTCACCTCCACCCCTTACTACGGCAACCCCCTGGCCGTGGTGATGGACGGCAGCGGCCTGGACGATGCCGCGATGCAGCGCTTTGCCAAATGGACCAACCTGTCCGAAACGACTTTCCTGCTGCCGCCCACGGACGCCGCGGCCGACTACCGCGTGCGCATTTTCACGCCGGGCGGCGAGCTGCCTTTCGCCGGCCATCCCACGCTGGGCAGCTGCCACAGCTGGCTGGAAGCCGGCGGGCAGCCGCGTTCCAAAGACTTCATCGTGCAGGAATGCAAGGTCGGCCTGGTGAAAATTCGCCGCGAACCGGGCACCCGGCGCCTGGCCTTTGCCGCGCCGGCGCTCAAGCGCTCGGCGCCCAGCCCCACGGTGCTGGCCCAGGTGGCGGCCGCGCTGGGACTCAAGGCCAACCAGGTCCTGGCCGCGCAATGCCTGGACAACGGCCCGCTCTGGCTGGGCCTGCTGCTGGACAGCCCCGAGACCGTGCTGAGCCTGGCGCCCGACCACAAGGCGCTGGTCAAGCTGGGCATCAAGGTCGGTGCCGTCGCGCGCTACCCGCATGAAGACGCGGCGCCGCTGATCGCACGCGCCAACCGCGAGGCCAAGGCCTTCGCCCAGGCGCCGGCTGCCTCCGCCGCCTTTGCGCCCGACTTTGAAGTACGCGCCTTTGCCGCGCCCATAGGCGTCGATGAAGACCCGGTGACCGGCAGCCTCAACGCCAGCCTGGCGCAGTGGATGATCGCCGAGGGCCATGCGCCCGAACGCTATACCGCCTCGCAAGGCGTGTGCCTGGGCCGCGCGGGCCAGGTGCACATCGAACGCGACGCCGAAGGCCAGGTCTGGGTCGGCGGTGAGTCGGTGAGCTGCGTGGATGGAAGCGTCACGCTCTGAGCGATGGAACACACAGCACACTCCGCGCCAATGGCCTCACAGGTCGACCACCTCGTGGTGGTGGCGGCCAGCCTGGAGCAGGGCGTGCAGTGGTGTGAGCGCGTGCTGGGCATCACGCCCGGCCCGGGCGGTGAGCATGGGCTGATGGGCACGCACAACCGGTTGTTCACGGTGGCCTCCCCGGCCTTCCCCCGCGCCTATTTCGAAATCATCGCGGTCAACCCGGGAACACCAAACCCGCGCGTGGCACCGGCCAGGCGCTGGTATGACCTCGACGACCGCGAACTGCAGCTGCGGCTGGCCAAAACCGGGCCGCAGCTGGCACATTTCGTGGCCTCGACGCCCCGTGTGAGCGCGGCCGTGCGCGCGCTTGGCCGGCTGGGACTTGACCGCGGTGAAGTGCTCGATGTCTCGCGCATGACGCCGCAAGGCCTGCTGGCCTGGAAGATCACCGTACGCGAAGACGGGCAGCGGCTGTTCTACGGGGCGCTGCCCACGCTGATCCAGTGGGGCGACGCCCATCCGGCCGACGGCATGGCGCCCTCGGGCGTCACGCTGCAATCACTGCACGCGAGCCACCCGCGCCCCGACGCGCTGCGGGGGGGCTATGAAGCCCTGGGCCTGGCGGGCGTGGGCCTGGCGCAGGGACCGCCCAACCTCATCGCCACGCTGCAAACACCGCGCGGCCTCGTCACGCTGGAATCCAAAGGAGCCTGAAATGTTCAACACCGTCGAACTCGCCTGGTTTGCCCTCGCCGCCCTGGTGCTGGTGCTTACGCCCGGGCCCAACATGATTTATTGCATCTCGCGCACGCTGTGCCAGGGCCGCGGCGCCGGCATGGTGTCGCTCAGCGGCGTGGCACTGGGTTTTGTGGTGCACCTGCTGGCCGCCTCCTTCGGGCTCACGGCGCTGCTGCTGGCCGTTCCGCTGGCCTTCGACGCGATCAAGGTGGCGGGTGCGGCCTACCTGCTGTGGATGGCCTGGCAGGCCGTCAAGCCGGGCGGCCTCGCACCCTTTGAAACCCGTGAACTGCCGAACGACCCGCCGCGCACGCTGTTCCTCATGGGCTTTATGACCAACCTGCTGAACCCCAAGGTGGCAATGTTCTACCTCTCCTTCTTCCCGCAGTTCCTGCATCCCGAGCGTGGCAACCTGCTGCTGCAAAGCCTGACGCTGGGCGCGGTGCAGATCAGCGTGAGCACCGGCGTGAACACGATTTTGATCTGCTTCGCCGCGGCCATCGCCGGCTTCCTGAACCGCAACATCAGCTGGATGCGTGTGCAGCGATACGTCATGGGCACGGTGCTGGGCCTGCTGGCGCTGCGCCTGCTGACGGAAAAACGGGCGGCCGCATGAGCGCGGTGCTGGAACGCGCGCCGGGGCTGGAAAACGCCGGTAACAACATGCTGCCTTCGCTGCGGGAAATTGAAGACGCGGCCCGCGTCGTCTACCGCGAGTTCCAGGCCACGCCGCAATACCGCTGGGGTTTGTCCAGCCAGCGCCTGGGCACCGACTGCTGGATCAAACACGAGAATCACACGCCGGTCGGCGCCTTCAAGCTGCGCGGCGGGCTCACCTACTTTGACGGACTCAGGCAGCGCGGCGAGATGCCGGCCGAAGTCATCAGCGCCACGCGCGGCAACCACGGCCAGAGCATAGGCTGGGCGGCGCGCGCGCACGGTGTGCCCTGCTCCATCGTGGTTCCGCATGGCAACTCGCTTGAGAAAAATGCCGCCATGCGCGCGCTGGGTGTCACATTGATCGAGCATGGCGACGACTTCCAGGAAAGCCGCGAATTCGCCATCGCTCTGGCCGCCGAACGCGGCGCCCATATGGTGCCCAGCTTTCATCCCGGCCTGCTGCGCGGTGTCAGCACCTACTGGTGGGAGTTCATGCTGGCGGTGCCGCAGCTTGACGTGGTTTACGTGCCCATAGGCCAGGGCTCGGGCGCCTGTTCGGCGATTGCCGCCAAGCTGGCGCTGGGCCGCACACTGCGCATTGTCGGCGTGGTCAGCGCGCACGCCACCGCCTACGCCGACTCGCTGGCGGCGGGGCGCGTCGTCGAGGCGCCGGTCACCACACAGCTGGCCGACGGCATGGCCTGCCGTGTCGCCGATCCGGCCGCGCTCGAGATCCTGCTGCCGCACCTGGACCACATCGTGAAGGTGACCGATGCTGAAGTGGCCCAGGCCATGCGCGACCTGTATGCCGACACCCACAACGTGGCCGAGGGCGCGGGCGCGGCCGGTTTTGCCGCGGCCATGCAGGAGCGAAACCAGCTCAAGGGCCTGGTCGTAGGCACCACGCTCAGCGGTGGCAACGTGGACACCGCTACTGTCGCCAAAGTGCTAACGGGAAGCTGACCGGTCACACGCGGGACTGGGCACTCGACCCGGGGTGGCCACAATTTGCCCATGGGAACCCTCTACCTCGTGCGCCACGGCCAGGCCTCGTTTGGCGAAGACGATTACGACGTGCTCAGCCCCATGGGGCGCCAACAAAGCGTGCGCCTGGGGGAATACTTCAAGTACAAGGGCATCAGCTTTGACGCGGCTTTCACCGGCACGCTGCAGCGCCAGATCAATACCTTTTCCGGCATCTGTGAAGGCATGGGCATCACGATGGAGGCTGCCCAGCGTCCCGGCTTGAATGAATATGACAGCCATGCGGTGATAGGCGCGATCCACCCGCACAAGCTCGAAAAACCCACGACGCCCGAGGAGTACCGCGGCCACTTCCGCCTGCTGCGCGACGGCCTGGCGCAGTGGATGGCCGGCGTGGTCAGCCCCAGGGGCATGCCCGGCTACACGGAATTTGTGTGTGGCATCACGGATGTGCTGGACCACATCCGCGGAACTTATACCGGCAACGTGCTGCTGGTCTCCAGCGGCGGGCCTATCTCGACGGCTGTTGGCCACGTGCTGGGCACCAGCCCGGAAACCACGATAGAGCTGAACCTGCGCATACGCAACTGCTCACTCACCGAATTCGCCTTCACGCCCAAGCGCCACATGCTGGTGACCTACAACACCCTGCCGCACCTGGATGCGCCAGAGCACGCGAGCTGGATCACCTACGCCTGAAGCACATTTGCCGCAAGTGGCCGCGTGGTGTTTTTACCATTGCCGGGATCACGGCAAGCAAAGATACTTTGCGGCACCATGAGCGCCGCCCCTATTCCCAGCCCCGCCAGTCTCCCCAGCCTAGCCAGCCTCATCATCGAAGGCATATACCTTCATGCCGCCACGGCCGAGGCGCTGGCCGCGGCCAGCTATGGCTTCCTGGTGCAACTGGAGCGGCTGGGCCTGCAGGACGCCGTGGAAACCGGGGAACTGGCGGCGGGTGAGCGCGCCGGCGTGGTGCGGCGTTTCCGCCTTTCAGCCGGCCTGGCCGCGCAATGGGCGCCCGGCCTGGACACCCTGGGCCTGGCAGGCAAGCTGCAGCTTGACACCCTGAACAGCACGGACGACCTGGAGCGTGAAATCCTGCTGGCCATGCTGTTAAGCCCCATCGCCTTCGAGTTTCCCAGCCACGAGGAACTGGCCTCGGCGCTGCGCGTGCGCCGCAACATCGTGCTGGCCGCGCGCAAGACGGCGCTCGAATTTCACACCACCGAAGTCAACCGGCCCGAGGACTGCTGGACTTACTCCGAGGACGACGGCTTCACCGTGCGGCCCGGCCATGCGCTGATTCCGGCCCTGCAAAAAGCCACCCAGCCCGAGGCCTCCGGCAAGCTGTATTCTTTTTCCTGCTACCGCGCAACCGAGTACGTGATCCTGCTGGCCATCGCACAGGAACTTGAAAGCTGCAACCCGCCGCTGCTGGCCGGCCTGCAGCAGCGCTGGGAACGGCGCGCCATCATGTCGGGAAAATTCCACGACGTGTTCCTGCGCGAGTACGGTTCGATGGAGCGGCCTTTGCCGCCCAAATACTATGTGCCCGGCGACCGCCTGTGGTTCCGCAACCCCGATGAACATTCGTCCGACGTCTCGGGTTATGAAGGTTCATGGGTGTTCTACATCGGCAACGGGCTGTTCACCAACTTCTGGAAGCGCGAGCAGCCCTACACGCTGACGGCCAAGTGCCTGGAGCTGTTTCACTGGCGCCATGCGACCTACACCGACGCAGCCGGCGAGCTGCGCATCAACGAAAACATCGTCGAAGCCGGCGTCAAGGCCTCCAGTGCCGACCCGGCCGAGATGGCTCGTATCCTGGAGCTGATGCTGCGCATGCGCGAACCCAAGGGCGTATACCAGTCGGGCGGCTGCATAGACACCTCGCGCGAATACCCGCGCTGGGTGTGCCCAGGCACGGCCGACATGGTGTTGCCGCCCGTTTGAAAACCTGCGCTATTTGGCGCCGCTGACGCGCCAGACGGCGTTGCCGACGTCGTCGGCCACCAGCAAGGCGCCGCGCTTGTCCATCGCCACGCCCACAGGCCGTCCGTAGGCATGGCCCTCCGGGCTCAGGAAGCCGGTCAGCACGTCAAGCGGCAGGCCGGAAGGCAAGCCATTCAGGAAGGGCACAAACACCACCTTGTAGCCGCTGTGCGGCACGCGGTTCCACGAGCCGTGCTCGCCGACAAACACACCCGTCGCCAGTGCGGGCGGCAGCGTCTTGCCTTCCGAGAACACCATGCCCAGCGGCGCCACGTGCGAGCCCAGCGCATAGTCCGGCGGCACGGCCTTGGCCACCAGGTCCGGCCGCGCAGGCCTCACGCGGTCGTCCACGTTGCTGCCGTAGTAGCTGTAGGGCCAGCCGTAGAACACGCCATCGCGCACCGAGGTCAGGTAGTCGGGCACCAGGTCGCTGCCGATCTCATCGCGCTCGTTGACCACCGTCCACAGCGCGCCGGTCTCCGGCGCCCATCCCATGCCGTTGGGGTTGCGCAGGCCGGAAGCGAACACGCGATGCTGGCCGGTTTTGGCATCCACCTCCCAGATGGCGGCGCGGCCGGCTTCGGCCTCCATGCCGCGCTCGCCGACGTTGCTGTTGGAGCCCACGGTCACATAAAGCTTGCTGCCGTCGGCGTTGGCGATGATGTTCTTGGTCCAGTGGTGGTTGATGGGGCCGGCCGGCAGGTCCACCAGCTTCACGGGCGCCGCGGTGATGCTGGTCTGGCCCGGCTGGTAGGGAAAACGCACCACGGCATCGGTGTTGGCCACGTAAAAATCGTTGCCGACCAGCACCATGCCGAAGGGCGAGTTGAGGTTTTCCAGGAAGACGCTGCGGCTTTCGGCCTTGCCGTCGCCGTCTGTATCGCGCAGCAAGGTAATGCGGTTGGCCGTGGGGGTGCCGGCGCCGGCCCGGCCCATGATTTTTTTCATGAACCAGCCCTTGATGCCCTTGCCGTCTTCGGGCTTGGGCGGCGCATTGCTTTCGGCCACCAGCACGTCGCCGTTGGGCAGCACATAGACCCAGCGCGGGTGCTCCAGGCCGGTGGCCAGCGCCGTCACGCCCAGGCCGGCCATGGGTGTGGGCATCTGGCCCTCGGGCCAGCCCTTGGCCGGCGCGATGTTCACGGTGGGAATCAAACTCTTTTTGGGCGAAGGCAGCGTGGGGTTGGAACCCATGCCGGCTTCGGGCGGCAACAGGGCGGTGTCGCCGCAGGCCACCAGGCCGCCGACGATGGCGGCGCACAGCACGGGTGCAAGCCATGGCTTGACGGAAAAATGGGGGGCGCGCATAGATTCTCCCTGGTACCGCGCCGCATCAGCACGGCGCCCCGTCCAGTGTGCGCGCCGGGCGCCGGCCGCGCTGTCAGCCGGCCCCACGGGGCTTTGTCAGCGCCGGTCCCGCCTCAGCCCGGCAACAGCGGCAGGTCTGCCTTCTTCAGCGTGCGCAGCACAAAGCTGGACTTGCTGTGGCGTATGCCCTTGATCTTGTAGAGCCGCTCGCGCAGCAGGCGCTCGTAGTCCTTGGTGTCGTGCACCGCGATGCGCAGCAGGTAGTCGTACTCGCCGGACACCAGGTAAGCCTCAATGACTTCGGGGATCGCGGCCAGCGTTTCGCCGAATTTCTCCAGTGTGTTGTCGGAATGGCTGTCCAGCGTGACCTGCACCATCACTGTGTCGCCCAGGCCCAGCGCCTGCGCGTTGAGGCGCACCGTGTAGCCCTCGATCACGCCGGCTTCCTCCATCTTCTTGATGCGGCCCCAGCAGGGCGAGGGACTCAGGCCCACGGCCTGGCCTATGTCCTGCAGGCTGGTGCGCGCATCGGCCTGCAAAACCTGAAGGATTTTCCGGTCTAAAGTGTCCATCCGGCTAATTTATCTGATTTTTGAGAATTTGCAGATTTTTTATCTGTATCTGGCAAATTCAGCAGCAAATCAAGCAAATTCTTCGGCTGCACCCGGGCGATACTTCTTTCATGGCAACGGGCTTACCGGTCCGCCCGCCAAGACACAGCCTCCAGCAAGTTACCGCTCGCTGGGGGCTTTGATTTTTTGGGGTGCTGGCTGCCGAAGCCGTGCTCAGGCGCTACCCACAGCGCACTGCAGCCGCAGCTCCAGGCAAACCCCGTTCTCCAGGTTGTGCGCGGTGATGGTGCCGCCCATTTTGGCCATATAGGTTTTGGCGACAAACAGGCCCTGGCCGCGCTGGCCCGGCGCGCCGCCTTCGGCATCAGGCAGGCCGGACACGCCGTATTCAAAGATCTTGTCCAGCATGCCGGCTTCTATTTGAGGGCCCAGGTTGCTGATGGCGATCACCGCCTCGGGCGCGGTGCCTTCCTGCGCCTGAAGGGACAGCGTGATGCGGATCAGGCTGCCGGGCAGGCGGTAGCGCTCGGCATTGCGCAGCACGTGCGAGACCACGTCTTCCAGCGAATACTCATCGGCGCGCACCGTCACGGGCTGGGCCAGGGGCTCAAAGGCCACGCCGGGAATGCCGGCCGCCGCGGCGTTGCGCGCCACGTGGCGCAGGAATTCGTTGGCGTCCAGCGTCTGCACGTTGAGTGCGGTGGACTCGAAGGCCTCGCTGGGCGAAGCGCTGCCGTAGAGCACGCGCACGGCCTGCTGCATGCGGCTGATGTAGCGGTGCGCCGGGTCGTCCACGCTGCCGTGCAGCACCATCAGCGACTGCAGCGGCGACATGATTTCATGGCCGACCGCATGCCAGGTGTCTTTTTCCTGGGCCACGCGGATCTGCTCGCGGCGCACGTCCTCGTTCACGCGCTGCAGCAGGTCCTGCAGGCCGCCGGCCAGCACGCCCAGCTCGTCGCCGCCGCGCAGGTCGGCCAGGTCGACCGCCGCCAGGCTGTCGCTGGCGCGCACGCCCTTGGACACCGTGGCGGCGCGGCGGGTCAGTTCGGTGATACGGCGGATGATGCGCAGCTCGATGGCCAGCCAGGTCAGGAAGATGGCCAGCAGCATGCCGCCGACAAACCAGGACACGCGCGTGGCCACGGCTGTGAGGGCCTTGTTGACGCTGCGGATGTCGCCGGTCAGCGTGAGTTCGTAGCGACCCAGCGGCGTGCTGATGATGTCGGTGCTGTTGACGGGCGCGTCATAACCCTCGACCTGCAGCCGGCGTATCAGCCAGGCGATCAGCGGCGAGGAACGCTCCGTGGCTTCCGCGCCGGACAGCGCCACGACGTCGGCGCCGGCGCCGGCGGCGCCCAGCTTGCGTATGCGCAGCTTTTCGCCGGGCAGCAGCAAGGGCGTCAGCTCGGACCACGAGAAAGGCGCGGTCGCGCCTGGCGCGTTGCTGTCGAACAGGGGCTTGCCCTCGCCAGGGGCCAGCATCTCGACCTGCACCTTGATCTGGTCCAGGTCCGCGGGCGGCCAGACAATGCCCGCCGGGCCTTTGGCAAACAGCGCCTCGCGGAACAGCTCCACCGGCAGGCGCACGCTGACGAAGGCACGCCGGGCGCAATCCGGGCCGGCGGCCGCGCCGTCCACGCAGCGGCCGTCTTGCCAGAGCCAGCCGCGGAAATCGCGCACCGGCCGGCTGGCGGGTGTGATGGGGCCGTCGTCGGCAAAGCCCACCAGGCGGCCCCGGGTGTTGGCGAAGGGCGAGGCGTTGCGGCCTTCATCCGTGGCCTGCATCGCCTGGAAGGGCGCGATCCAGCGGTAATGCTGCCCGCGCATGTCCACCGTGATGCGGGCACGGTGCGCCTGGCTCAAGTCCAGCGTGCCCGAGGTGTGCGACACCAGCGGCCCGCTGTTGAAGCTGCCCACGGCGTAGAGAAAGCCGCCGGCAAAGGGATTGTTGCCGACCGCCACGCACATCGAGGCCGCATCGGGGTATTGCACCAGGCAGCCGGCCATTTCCACCGCCTGCTGGGCCTTGTTGCGGTCGTCGAAATCGAGGGCCGAAAACGGCAGCACCAGCGGGCGCAGCGGCGTCACCGCATGGTCGTAGGCCGTGGGATTGAGCAGCACCAGCTGGCCGGTGGGGTGGCGCAGCTTGGCCGCGATCTGCGCCTGGTTCTTGCGAAAACCGTCCTGGTAGTTGCGGTAGCTGCGCTCTTTTTCATCCTGCAGCACGGCGACGGCCAGCGCGATGGTGGCCAGCCCCAGCAGGAAAAAAGCGCCGCGAAAGAAAACCCGCAGGCCGAAGGGCACGCGCGCCGGCAGCAGGCGCTCCACGCCCAGGCGGGTGGGCAGCTTCACGCCTGGCCCTTGCCGCGCGCAGCCTCGGCCGCTTCGGCCCAGCGAAAGCCGCGCATGGGGACGTTCTCGATGCCGTCGAACGTTGTGTCGATTTCCTTGAAGGCGTCGCGTATGGTGCTGACGTGCTTGCGGATGTTGTCGCGGTTGCGCCCGCTTTTCACCACCAGGTACAGGTCCTCGTAGCTGACCACCTCGCCGCGCCGCGCGTGCAGCGCCGCCAGGATGCGCTGCGCCGTCAGCGGCAGGTTCACGCGCTGGCCGCGCCAGATGGCGGTGTTCTGGCGCAATGGGTCAAGTTGCAGTTCCTGGTTGTTGCCCGCGGGTGCCTTGCCCGCGGGTTTTGTTTTGGCGCTGCGCAGGATGTCCAGGAAGGTCTCGATGAAGTCGGCTTCCTCGAAGGTGGTTTTTTGCAGGTAGTCCCAGGCGTCCAGGGCTTTCATGATGCTGCGGTAAATGGCCGCCGGCATGGCCGAGACCACCAGCACCGGCGTGCCCTGCCGCTGCTTGTTGATGGCGTTGATGATGGCCACGCCGGCGTGGCGTTCGCGCCCCAGTTCGATGTCCAGCACCACCGCGTCATAGCCTTCGCGGGCGATGGCGGCTTCGGCGTCGTCGCGGTTGAACCACTGGTCGACCTGTATGCCCGGCCTGGCCGATTCAATCCAGCCCTTGAGCTGCCTGCTCATGGGCAGGTCGTCTTCAATTACGGCAATTTTGGTCATGGGGTGTGCGGTAGGGGTTGGCTTCATTATGGGCGCGGGCCGCGCCCGGCCGTGTGAGTGTTTCTTCCGTTGGCGGACGATTGCCGCCCGCCGCAGCGCGCAAAGACACCGCGTGGCCTCATTGAATGCTCCGGGCCCGCTCCGAACAATGGAGGCCAGAGAGAACACAGCCCGTGCCTCTCGCCAAACCATCGGAGGAGCCCACCATGAATTTACGTTTCACCCGCATCGCCTTGCGCCTGCGCGCCATCTTTTCCAGGGGAGTGCACGGCACTCGCCGTATCGCCGCGACGGGCGTGCAGCGCGCCGCCGGGGCCGGCGGCTTGATGATCGCCACCGCCGTGGCGGCCGGAGCCGGTTACCTGCTGTGGGTGCACCCGCCCATGGAGTCGGTGGCGCGCGGCGACGTGGCGATACGTACCAACCAGCTGACCGGCGGCGTCGATGAGTTCCGCGAAGGTTCGCTGCTGGTGCTGCCCGGCCTGCACGAAGTGCGCACCTTCTCGCTGCGCGACCAGGTCTACCGCCCCGAAGGCAGCAGCCGGGCCGATGGCCCCTCGCCCTTCCAGTCGGTCGAAGGCATGTCGCTGGGCGTGGACCTCACGGTGCGCTATGCGCTGGACCCGGCCAAGGTCAACGCGCTGTCGAAAAACCTGCCCGACGACATCGCCGGCCAGATCGTGCAGCCCGCCGTGCAGGGCGTGATCTACAAAATCTTCACCCGCTACACCGTGCGGGAAATCTTCTCGAGCAAACGCGCCGAGATCCAGCAGCTCATCGAAGCCGAACTCAAACCCAAGCTGGCGGCCGACGGCATCCTGCTGCGCACGGTGCAGATGGGCAAGGTCGACCTGCCCGCGGACTACCGCCACGGGATGGACAATCTGCTGGCCGAGGAGCTGGCGACGGAAAAAATGCGCTACACACTGGCCCTGAAGGAAAAGCGCGTCAAGGAAACCGAACTGGACGCGATGGCCGAAAAAGTGCGCCGCGAAACCAATGCCCAAGCGGCTGCCAGCGAACAGGTGATCGCCGCCAAAGCACAGGAAGAAGCCATGAAACACGTGCTGCCCTTCAAGCAAAAGCAAATCGAGCAGCGCCAGCTCGAGGCCGAAGCCGACAAGCAGTCGCGCATCCGCACCGCCGAAGGCAGTGCACAGGCCAGGCGCATCGAGGCCTCGGGCGAGGCGGATTCGCGCCAGAAGCTGGCCGACGCCGAAGCCTACCGGCTGGACCGCGTGGGCAAGATCAACAGCGAGCAGATGGCGCGTGAAGGCGTGCTGATCACGCGGCACCCGCTGCTAATCCAGAAAACCATGGCCGACAAGCTCAGCGACAAGATCACCGTGATCATCGCCCCGCCCTCCACCAGCGGCGGTTTTGTGGGCGCGGGCCTGCTGGGCAGCGCGCCCAAGGCCGGCCGCACCGTGGCGCAGGCTACGCACGGCGCCGAAACGCAAGACGACAAAGAAGAGGCCGAATAATGATCACCACCGCACTCCTGACTTTGGCCATCGTGACGCAGGACCAGGCCACCCTGCGCGCCGCGCCGCGCGATTCAGCCGCGCAGCAGGCGGCGCTGTGGCAGGGCGACGCGCTCGAGATCCGCGGCCGGCGCATGGACTACCTGCAGGTCTACGACCACAGGCGAGAACGCGCGGGTTTCATCCACGTCAGCCAGGTGCGCACCGTCTCGCTGCAACCCGAAGACGCGCCGCAGCTGCTGTCGGTGGTGCGCTTCCTGCGCGAAAGCCCGGGCGCCGAAGCCCTGGGCATTGCCTACACCGCCGCTTACCTCAAGGCCGCGCCGGCCGAGGCCATAGGCGCCGAAGCCTTCGACGCGCTGGGCACCATGGCCGAGCGCCTGGCGCGCCGCGCCTCCATCAAACACGGCAAGGCCACCAGCGACGTGATCTCCGCGCACGTGGAAGTGGCGTCTTTTTACGGCGTGGGCTTCAAGGGCTATGAGCAGGGCGGCAGCATGCAGCTTTGCTACAACGGCGAGGCCTTTCGCCGCGTGCTGGCCCTGCCGTCGGACGCGGAGCAGCGCACCCGCGCCGCGCTGGCCGTGACCCGCCCCGACTGCATGAGCCCCGACCTGCATCCGCAGGAACGCCTGGTGCAGGACCAGTGGCGCGCCGAGGTGCTGGACAAAATCAGCGCCGCGCAGTTCGCGCAGCTGTCCGAAGTCAGCAAAAACCGCTTGCACCTGCGCCGCGCGGGCGTGTTTGCCAGCCTGGCATTCGAGCAGGCGCGCCGCGCCGAAGCGCCCACGGCAGCCGCCCAGCGTGCCCTCGCGGAACTCGCCGCGGTGAACAAGCTGGAACTGACCGACAACGACCGCCAGGACTACAACGACGCGGCGATCCGGGTGGGTGCCTCGCGCTGGGCTGCCGAAACCGCGCTGCCCCGCTTCGCGAAACTGACCCTGGCCACCGAGACCGGCCAGGCCGGCGAAACCTGCGTGGCGCTGTATGAAAACAAGGCCGACGGCAAATCCGGCAAGGAGGCCGTGGCCAAACGCTGCACCTACGGCATCGTCTGGGCGGCTTCCGCCAGCGCGCATCCCGACGGCCAGGCGCTGGCGCTTGCAGTGCAGCCGCTGGACGCCTGGCGTGAGCTGTGGGTGTTCCGCAAAAGCGCCGGGCAGTGGACGATTGAAGTGCTGCCGCCCGCGAGCAACGGCCCCGAACTCGGTTATGTGGAATTCGCCGGCTGGGTGCGCGGCGCGCCGCAACTGCTGCTGGCCCGCGAGACCCGGATCGCCGGGCGCCTGCGCCGCAGTTTCGAAGTGGCGCGCCTGGACACCCTGACGGCTGAGAAACAGGCCGGCGATCCCGGTACGCTGGCCGCGTTTCGCTGGCAGGACGCCGCGTGGAAGCGCCAGACGGTGATCCTGCGCTAGAAACTGTTTTAGAAGGCTGTTTTGTCGCTCAAGGTGTCGGCCGGCAGCTGGTCGATTTCCACCAGCAGCCGTGCCAGGCTACGGCCCGCCGCGCCCAGCAGTGCCCGGCCCTTGTCGGCGGTGGCGGCAGCGGCATTGCCAACCGCGCCGTGGGGGTTGTAATCCTGCATCTGCCAGGCCAGCTTGGAGCTGCGGCCGTCGCCCAGGAGGCTGAATTTTTCGGCGCGGTCCTGCGAGGTCGAATGAAAGTTCTGCGCCTTCGCCATGTCGACCTGCTCCGGCTTGAGCGCCAACATCATGGAAGTTTCGATCTCGCCCGCATGGATGCCGAAGCGGTGTTCCGTGGCGCTGAACAAATCGTTCACCGGCTTGCCGTCTTCACCCATGAGCGGCAGGTTGAACCAGTTCACGCTGTAGACCAGCATGCCCAGCCGCGCCCGCAAGTCGCGCGCCACGACGTCGAGCAGGCCGACCTGGCCGCCGTGCGAATTGAGCAACACCAGCTTTTTGACACCCGTCTGCGCGACCGATTCGGCCAGCTCGGTCCAAAGCCGTATCACCGTTTCGGCTTTGAGCGTGAGCGTGCCGGCAAAGCGCGTGTGCTCGGGGCTGAAACCCACGGCCTGCGTGGGCAAAAACAGAACCGGCTGCGCGGCCGGCAGGTGCGGCAAGGCGGCTTCGATCACGCCCTCGACCAGCGTCGCATCCACATTGAGCGGSAGGTGCGGGCCGTGCTGCTCTGTGGCCGCCACCGGCAGTACTGCTATGCAGCGGGCCAGGTCCAGCTTGGCGAAGTCCGGGGTTTTGAGGGTGGACCAGTGGCGGGGAGGGGTTGGGGTGGGCATGGGGTGTATTTTGGGGTATTTGCGCGATGGCGGATGAGGCTCTTTCTTATTAGCTTCCTCTGAGTTCTTTGCTGAGGGCGGTTGGCCGGGGGTTGCCCGGCGGCAACTTACTTTTCTTTTGCTTCGCCAAAAGAAAAGTAAGCAAAAGAAAAGGCGACCCTGGTTGCTGCGTCCCTTCGCTTCGCTACGGGCAACCTGCGGTGCTCGGTTCAGGCGGGGTCTCGCTAAACTTCTCGCTAAACT